>JAYVWH010000034.1:0-1750 GCA_043786265.1 Kofleriaceae bacterium
CGGGTTTGCGATCGTCGAGTCGAGCGATGCGCCCGCGGTCGGCTTCTTGATCGTGTGCAGGTCGGGTCCATCGATGACAACGCCGCGGACCTCGTTGGCGCCACTGATGATGTCGAGCCGGTAGACCTCGTCGTAGTTTGCAGCGGTGCCGACCCAGCGGCCGAGGTTGTTGTTGTCGGTCTGGTAGGTGAGGCTTGTGGTCGCGAACCGAGTTTTCACCGTCACGGTGCCGGTCGTGACCGGGTTGTTGTTGAGTCCGATGCGAATCGAGAACTCGGTCGTGAAGTCGGTCTCGGCCTGAGCATTCGATGCGCGAGATTCGCCGCTGATACGGCCTTCGACATAGAGCGTGCTGGTGCCCGATCCGGGGTCGTCACCCGCACCAGGATCGAGCGGGTCACCACCGCATGCAGCGATCGAGGCGACCGCGAAAACGAGTCCGAACGAGGCAAGTAAATTAGTCATAGTTGGAAACTCCCTGTGCACTAGTTTCCCGACGACGAATGGAGAATGCAACGGTGCTAATGTGTGCAACGGATCTGCCCCGCGCCGGCCCGACGCTTTCGTGGGGAGACGTGGTACGGTCGATGCCATGTCGCTAGTCGGGCAGATCGCAGAGCTCCAGAACTACGCAACGTACAAAGAGCTGTCCTGGGAGGGCTCCTTCGAGGACTACCTCGAGCTGGTGCGACGGACGCCACAGGTCACGCGCAACGCATATCAGCGGCTGTACGACATGGTGCTTTCGCATGGCGTCGAGGAGTACATCGACAACAAGAAGAAGCTTGTCCGTTACAAGTTCTTCCGTGACGAGGCGCACGGTGGCAAGGACGCCGTGTTCGGTCTCGACGTCGCGCTGATGCGCCTGATGAACGTGCTCAAGAGCGCTTCGCAGGGGTACGGCACCGAGCGCCGCATCATCTTGCTGCACGGTCCGGTCGGCTCTGCAAAGTCGACGATCGCGCGCCAGATCAAGAAGGGCGTCGAGGATTACTCGCGCACGCCCGACGGCGCCCTTTACACCTACTTCTGGACGCTGCCGGGCCCGCTCAGCGAGCTCGCCGGTGGCAGCGAAGTGTTCCACTCGCCGATGCACGACGATCCGTTGCGCCTGATCCCGCACGATTGGCGCGAGGAGACGATCAACAAGCTCGCGCTCGGCAACGACGACGTGAAGATCAAGATCACGGGCGACGTGAACCCCGCGTGCCGCCTCATCTTCAAGGAGCTGATGCGCCACTACGGCGGCAACTTCGAGAAGGTGATGACGCACGTGCGCGTCCGCCGGCTCGTGCTGTCCGAGCAGGATCGCGTCGGCATCGGCACGTTTCAGCCCAAGGACGAGAAGAATCAGGATTCGACCGAGCTCACGGGCGACATCAACTATCGCAAGATCGCCACGTTCGGTTCGGACTCCGACCCGCGCGCGTTCAACTTCGACGGCGAGTTCAACATCGCGAACCGCGGCATCCTCGAGTTCGTCGAGATCCTGAAGCTTGACGTCGCGTTCCTCTACGACCTGCTTGGCGCCACCCAGGAGCGCAAGATCAAGCCGAAGAAGTTCGCGCAGACGGACATCGACGAGGTCATCATCGGCCACACCAACGAGGCCGAGTACAAGAAGCTCCTGAACAACGAGTTCATGGAGGCCCTCCGCGACCGCACGATCAAGATCGACATCCCGTACATCACGAAGCTCCACGAGGAGATCAAGATCTACGAGAAGGACTTCGGCCCCGCGAAGGTGAAG
>JAYVWH010000035.1:0-1976 GCA_043786265.1 Kofleriaceae bacterium
ACCCCGCCGATGAAGCGCATGTTCGCGCTGCTCGCGAAGGCAGCCGCGACCGAGGCGACGATCCTGCTCCAGGGCGAGACCGGCACCGGCAAGGAAGCGATCGCAGAGGCCGTCCATCGCAATAGCCGCCGCTCGAAGGGCCCGTTCGTGGTCGTCGACTGCGGCTCGATCCCGCACGAGCTGATCGCGAGCGAGCTGTTCGGTCACGCCAAGGGCAGCTTCACGGGCGCCTCGGGTGACAAGCAGGGCCTGATCGAAGCGGCCAACCACGGCACGCTATTCCTCGACGAGATCGGCGAGCTCGCCCTCGACCTGCAGCCGCAGCTGCTGCGCGTGCTCGACCGCCGCCAGGTGCGGCGCGTCGGCGAGACCCAGTCGGTCGACGTCGACATTCGCGTGATCGCGGCGACGCACCGCGATCTCCGCGCGATGGTCAAGGCTGGCCAGTTCCGCGAGGATCTCTACTACCGGCTCGCTGTCGTCGCGACGCAGGTGCCGCCGCTGCGCGACCGCAAGGCCGACATCCCGGCGCTCGCCACGTGGTTTGCGGACAAGATGGGCCGTGGCAGCTTCGCGCAGTCCCCTACCCTCATCGATCAGCTCCAGCGCCACGACTGGCCCGGCAACGTCCGCGAGCTGCGCAACGTCGTCGAGCGCGCGCTATCGCTGGGCGATTCGGTGCTCGCGGATCTCGGCGAGGGCTCGTCACGCCCGTCGAGCCAGAGCGGCGAGGAAGCCGGCGAGACGAAGCGCCAGAGCAACCCCGACGTGCTCGACCTGCCGTTCAAGGAGGCCAAGGCGCAGCTGGTCGAGGCCTTCGAGCGCGACTACTTAGCGGCGTTACTCGCCCGCCATCACGGCAACATCTCGCGTGCGGCGTCCGAGGCTGGCATCGATCGCAACTACATCCACCGCCTCGTGAAGAAGTACGGTCTCGAAGTCGACCGCGGCTAGGAGATTCCCTGGTGCGCGCACTCCTCGTCGCAGCGCTCCTGGTTGCTGGCTGCAAGGGCAAGCCCGCCGACAAGGGCGCCGCTGGCACTGGTAGCGCGGCTGCCCCCATTGATTGGGCTGCATGCGACGCCGCGGTGACGAAGGCGGCGGCGTCCCCGGCTGCAGCGCGCCCGCAGATCCTGATCGACGGCTGTCACGTGTGCGGCGACTGGACACCGATCGTGCACTGGAACAGCACGACCGCCGAAGGTGGCCCCAAACGGATCGACATCGAGAACGCGATGGCTCGGTGCAGCGCATTCTGTTTCGGTGACGCGAAGCTCAAGTTCCTCGGCACGCTCGACGACGCACGCGGAACCGCGTCGCGAATGCCGTGGAAGCAGCTCGCGATCCTGTGCCGCGATCGCGTGAGTGCAATCCCCGACGGCCGGTTCGTCGACGGTGCGTACTTCGCACTCGACCGCATCGCGCGCGCGATCGGCACCAAGGGCGGCGACCTCGCGAGCCGCGCCGGCGTGATCGACCTCCCGCTGCCGGCAGTGAGCGTGATCGGTACGGGGCCGCCGCTGGCAGTAGTCGCGAGCGGCGTCTCGGCCCAAGTCAGCGCGCTCCAGATCACGGTGCTCGCCGGCACGATCACGGTCGGCGTGATGCCTCACGCACGACTCGCGGCGGACGGCGTCAAGGTCGACCTAGGAACTGATGGTTATCCTGGCAAGACGGTTACAGTCGCCGAGCTCCCTGCGGCATTGAAGGCGCTCGCCGGCGACGACAAGACCAAGACGGTCACGATCCTGGCACCGCCTGCGATGCACGCCGACGGCCTCGTACCGATCGTTGCCGCAGCGGCGCCTGTGATGACCGTGTACCTCGCGGCGCGGGCCAGCGAATCGCCCGAGGGCTGGGAGCTGCCCGGCACACTTCCCGTCGCCCTCGAAGCGGGTGGCGCGAACCCGCTTCGGATCGGCGCTGACATGAGCGTGCAACAGCTCGCTGACGAGCTCGCGAAGCTCTCCGCTCAA
>JAYVWH010000036.1:0-6457 GCA_043786265.1 Kofleriaceae bacterium
TTCCACGTCTGTGGAGGCGCGTCGTCGGTGACCGTCACCATCGCGCCGGCCGTGCGCTTGCACAGGTCGACCGCCTCGTCCCGCGTGTGGCGCGTACCATCGACCAGGATCGCATCGGCCGATACGCGCAGCGTGCAGCGTGCCTGCGTGCGGTCCGCCTTGTCACGAGCACAACCTGCGACGACAGCGACGATCAGAAGCGCACGGTACATGACCAAGCTTAGCGCTCGACGGCAATATCGGCATCGCCGCGTTTCCAGCGGCCATCGCCGTCGGCATCGACGAGGATTGGTGAGATCAGCGCGAACGGTGTCACGCCCGCACGGTTCCACTTGTCCTTCTGGTACGTGCCGGTAAATTCGAGGGGCATCGCCGTATCGCCATCCGCAGTCACTCCGATCCAGGTATCTGCACTCCCGACCTCGACGCGGCCCGTCCAGTGATGCTCCCGCACACCGGCCGGCACGTCGATCGTCTGGGCGAGCTGCGGCCCCGTCGCCGCGCCGATCGTGATGCGGATCCGCTCGACCTTGACCCACTTCGTCTGCTGCACCGTGATGTCCAGCCACACGCTCCCCGCGTCAGGAACGAGCGCTTGTCCAGGCCCGACCGTCGGTGTGGCGCCTTGCTTCGAGGCGGCCTCGACATCGAGCCACGGCCCGGTCGTCGCGACGACGCGGCGGGCGCGCAGCGCGGTGAGGAACGCGGCCTCGTCGAACGGGTTCAGCCGTGCGTCGTCGCTGAAGACGTACGTACGTGCCGTGCCATCGAGCACCCAGTTGAGGTCGTGCGTGTCGCTGTTGGCGACGCCGATCACGAGGTGACCGTGATCGACGAGCGTGTAGAAGTCGCGCACCCCGTCGTCGAGGCGGCGATCGCCTGGCACGTTGAACGCGGAGTAACCGGCGAGGACCTCGACAGCATCGAACCCGAGGGGGAACGGCGGCGGCCACTTCACGCCGTCCCATCCGACGGTGTCGTACAGCGAATTGACGCGGAACCGCGGGTGATTGACCTGCACGATCGGATTCGTCGGCATCTTGTGGCCGAGGTCGAACAGTTGCTGCGCGGTGGCGTTGATGACCGTGGCCTCCTCGGGGGCCCCGCCGTGCGGCCGATCGCGATCGACCGGCACCGGATAGACATTCACGTGGAGCGCGTTCGCGGTGAGCTCGTTACCCGCGAGCGACGCGATCCGATCCCCGGCGCCCAGTTGCGTGATCTCGGCGTCGAGATCGCCGTTCGTGTTGTGATCGGTGAGCGCGATCACCTGGATGCCCGCAGCGAGCTGGGCGATCACCCGCTGTGGGTTCGGCAGCCGCGAGTCGTTCGATGCGCTCGCGTGCACGTGCAGATCCGCCGCTAGGGTGCCGATCGGTCGCCACGCCCGCTCGAGCGCTATCGTCAGCTCGACACGGCCGCGGTTCGCGTACAGATCGACCTGCCCTTCCCAGCGCTCGAACTCGATGCCGCGCCACGCCCACACGGTGTAGTGGCCGTACGGGATCGCGGGTGACGGTACGCACGCGTCGCCACCGATCGGGATCTCGGCAGCCCCGTCGGCCAGGATCAGGCCGTCCCACGAACCGACGACGTTCGACGCGATCGCGCACGCAGCGCCGCCCTGGCGCTTGCCGTAGAGGTCGATCCCGCCGATGTGAACGGGCTGGTTACTGGCGTCGATCAGCAGCACGCGTGCAGCGACCGGTTTGCCGTCGGCGGTGACGTGAACGACGAGCGTTGTCGAGGAGCGCGGCCTCGCCGGTTTGCCGCATGAGGCGAACGACAGCAGCGCGAGCGCGACGATAGCGCGACTCACAGGCCGAATTCAGCGCCCGCCGTGACCGAGCCGCCGATCTGCGGCTCCATGCCGAGGCCCTGGTTGAACCGCGCGAGCCCGATGTCGAACGTCGCCTCCGCCGTCAATGCGACGATGTCGGAGACCGAATAGCGAATCCCCGCGCCCGCGTGAAGCGGAATGGCGAGGCCAGTTGCCTTGTCGTCCGCAAATCGGACGATCGCCACACCCACGCCGAGGCGCGCGTAGGGCCACAGCTGTTCCGGAGCACCGTGTCGCGCTGAACCGAAGAATCGGCGTACGTTGGCGCCTACCTCGGCCGAGAAGCCGTCGACAAGGCCGTGGTCACACACCGTGAGGTCCATCCGGTCGCGAAAACACGCGGGCTGTCCGCTGCCGAACGTGAACGCCGCTGTACCGTCGAACCAATCGTCGTCGCTCAATTGGTACAGATAGTGACCGATCACACGTAGTCCACCGGTCGTGACGCGCCCACCGCCGGCAACACCAAGCGCCACGCCGATCGCTTGGTCGTGCATGTCGCGGGGCGCTTGGGTCGAACCATCGACAGCCACATCGTCCGGGAGCGAAATCTTGCGTCTCTCCGCACGCGCAACCGGTGCCGCGGCGACGAGCGCGAGCACAACAAGCATCACCCGCGACATACGAGCACCTTCGGATCACCATCGACGACCGCGTCGCGTTCCTTGCACGCATAGCCGGCCCCCAGGAACTCGCAGCCGGGATCCGTCGCGCACGTGTACGCGCAGACGCCGCCGGTGTCCTCGCGAACACACGCGGTATCGGAGGGGCAGTCGTCGTCGCGATCGCAGTCGAGCGTGCAGAAGCCGCCCGGCCAGTCGCCGCTCGGTGTGAGGCAGCGGTCGTCGCAGTCGGCCGATCGATCGCAGCGCGCGCCGACCGCCCGCGAGACGTTCGTGTCCTGGCACGCCGCGAGCGCGAGCGCGAGAGCGACTTCGATGAAGAGTGGCCTCGGCATCGCGAAAACGCTACCGCGCACCGATCCGCGGCGCCACAAACAGCGTCAGCGAAACCGGCGACGGCGACGAGCCGCACCGGCCGCGTGAGACAACGCCGAAATTAGCGCCTCCCCTGCGCGCTGGGAATACCGGGCCGCGTCGACAAGTGGCTGTAGCCCCGCATCGAGATCGAGGCCACCGCGAAGCGGGCCGCTCGCGGCCCACGCGTGCTCGAGCGCACGCTGCGCGGCAACCTCGCCGATCAACACCGCGAACTGCGGCGTCGCGATGCACGCGATCCTTGCGAGGTCCGAGATCGAGCACGCCGACAACCGGCCGCCGCAGAGCAACCAGTCGCTCAGCGCCTCCCACGCCGACGTCTCGAGGACGGCCGCGTCCGAGGGTGCCTCGGGAACGCTGACGACGTTCGGTGCGACCGCGCCGAGATCGGGCGGTGTGACCACGACCAGCGGTACGCCGTGCGCATTGTCGAGGACCAGCATGCGAACGAAGCGGCGCAGCACGCGTGGCGGTGGTGACTGCGCACGTACGCCGGTCACGTGCGCGATGTGCTCGGAGCTGCCGCGTGCCGCGCGACCTGCGAAGTAACCATCTGTCGTCGATGCGCTGAAGCCGTCGAGGGGGTGACGGCGCGTGCGGCCCTCGGGCATGTGGAGTACGAGCGTGTCGGACTCGAGCTGAACCTCCGCGCGCGCTGGCCAGGGAACGTCGTCCCGGTACAGCGCGGTACGGCCCATGATCGGATCTTAGCAGCGAGCCCCCCGACACCCGAGACCTTCTCGCAAGGGGCGTGTGAGTGCCGCGCTCCGCCGTCTCATGTGACGGCTGACGCTGGCCGCGGCATCAGGGCTTGGCAGCCGGCTTGGCGGCGGCAGCTGCGGGCTTGGCAGGAGCAGCAGCCTTGGCGGCGGCTTTCGCGGCTTTGGCCTTGGCCGCAGCGGCCTTCTTGCGCTTGGACGCAGAGGGCTCCGGCGGGGGCACCTTGGCTGCCTGCAGGCGACGGATCGCGCGCAGGCGCAGCGTGCGGTCGAGCTTGGGCGTGCGGTTCGCATCACCCTGGAAGTCCGGGATAATCCCGGCGCGGACCTGGGCGTCCTCCTTGAGGAGGAGGGCGCGCAGCTGGTCGGGAGACGACAACGAGCGGAGCTTCGCGATCGTCGCCGGGTTGCGCAGCGCGCGGGCCAGGCGACCGAGGATCGGCAGGTGCAGCTTGTCGTACTTGAGGCCGAGCAGAAAGAACAGGTAGGTCGGGTTGCCGTCGGTCCCACCGAACGGGATGCCCTCCCACGACCGGCCGACAATGATGAACGGCCGGGCGATCTTGCCCTTGTCCTTGGCGCGGGTATGCAGGAAGGCAACGCCGCCCTCCATCGCCGTCGACGACAGCGATTCGCGCTCGACGACGGCACCGACAAACCACGGCTTGTCGGCGAGCCAACCGTTGGTGTAGGCGCGGGCGGCGAGCTCGTCGATCACGGAGATCGGAGTGTTCGCGCGCAGGTTTACGATGATCGCCGTGTCGGGGAGCAGGTCCTCGAGCGGCAGCTTCATACCGTCGGGGACGTCGACGAAGCTCTCGTCGTCACCGACGAGCTGGTCGGTGACCCACTGGTCGATGGCCGCCTTCTTGAAGCGCCACTGGCGGTCGAGCTGGATCGAGGGAATTTTGCCCGACGCCACGAGCTTGTTGACCGTGACCTCATCGAGGTGGAGGTACACGGCCAGCTCGTGGATCGTCAGCAACTGGGCGTCTGCGCCTTGCTTTTTCGGCATCGGGTAACGACTCGCGGCATTCTACGCTGATTGCGCGCGCATCTCGTATTCGTGCCGTAAGATTTCGGGGTGAAGAGACCACGCTGGTCGCTCCGGCGCGCCCGGGTGCTGGCCGGGACCAAATTCCTGCTGGTCGCGGGGCTAGTCGGCTTTGTAGTCGTGTGCTGGCTCGGCGAGCAGATCGCCGGGTTGCACCACCCGGTCAGTGTCGGCCCGGTGCTCGCGACACTGATGGCGTGCATCCCGGCCGCGCTGTGGCTCGGCTTCTTCTACCTGATGGATCGCCACGAGCCCGAGCCCAAGCAGCTGGTGCTCGGTGTCTGCGTACTCGGTGCGCTGATCGCGGCTCCCCTCGCCGAGCTCATATTGCGGCATGCGGTGCCACAGCTCGCCGTCCATCACGATCTCGATGCGCTGTCGCTCGACCGCATTCTCTATGCGGTGCTGATCGTCGGACTCGCGCAGGAGATGTGCAAGTACGCGGTCGTTCGCTACACGATCTACATGTCGCGCGAGTTCGACGAGCCGATGGACGGCATCGTCTACATGATGGCGTGCGGCACCGGCTTTGCCGTGTGGACGAACTTCCACTGGCTGTCGACGCAGGAGCGCGTGTACCTGTCGACGGGCGCCGCAAACTCGGTCGTGACGACGCTCGCCCACGCATCGTTCGCCGGCGCGCTCGGCTACGTGATGGGCCGCGCGAAGTTCTCGCGACGGAGCGCGCCGGTGCGTGGTGCGTTGCTGATGCTAGGCCTCCTCGGTGCGGCGGCTCTCAACGGCCAGTTCCAGGTGATCTCGAACCTCGTGCAGCAGAGCGGCATGTACGTGCATCGCTGGCGCGGGGTGTTCTACGCGGCGCTGTGCGCGTCGGCGGTCTTTGCGGTCACGTGGTTCGCGTCGCAGCGCCTGCTGCGCCGGTCACCGTTCCGGGGGAAGACCCAGTCGTGACCGACGACAAGGAGCCCAAGCCGGCGGACGGCGACGACGCCAAGCCCGACGAAGCGGCGAAGCCTGCCGTTGCGGCCATCCCCCTGATGCCCCCGCCGCCCGACGAGAATGCGGCGGTCCCGACGATCGGCATCGACAAGCCGAGCGCACCGCCGATCCATATTCAAGCGCCGCCAATCGAGCTGTCCGGTCCGACGCCGAAGCCGACCAAGCCGTACGACAAGCCGCTCATCGAAGCGCTCGACGCGGACGACGTCGCACCGAGCAGCAGCGGCGCACTCGAGGACGACGATCTGATCCCGTGGAATCCAGCCGACTACGAGGGCGGCGCGCATTCGCCGGACTTCATGCTCGCCGACGAGGACGCCTCGCTACCGCCGCTTCCCGTGCAATCAGCCGTCGAGGCACCGCCATCGACGCCACCCCCGCCCGCTCCGGCGCCACCCGTTCTTCAGTCCCCGCAAGAAGCTGCACTCGAGGCCGCGCGCATCGTCAGCCAGATGGTCGACATCGACACCGAGTCGGGCGCCGTCATCGCCGCCGCCGCCGCCGCGGGTGCTGCAATCGAGGCAGCCGTCGCAGCGCAAAAAGCCGTAGCCGCGGCGAGCGCAACTGCCGCTGCAAACGCCGGAGCCGGCGACCCGCGCGCATCGCAGCCGTTCCTGCGTGTCGGTGACATTCACGCCGTCGCCGCCGGTGCGACCCACGATCCGGTGACGACCGTCCGCCTGTCGCGCGACCGGATCCTTGCGGCACTCGCGAACGAGGAAGCGGGCGGGAGCGCACGCGACAGCCAGCTGCGGCTCAACGCCGGAGATCCCTCACGCATCCGGGCACGCACCGAGCCCGGGATTCCCGACGAGGCGTACGAAGAGTTCGACCCCGTTGCGATCGCGGCCGCGGCGATCGGCCGGTTGCGCCAGCGCGCGCGAAC
>JAYVWH010000037.1:0-3364 GCA_043786265.1 Kofleriaceae bacterium
GTCGGCGATCTTCTCAGCTCGCCGATCAGAACAGCCAGAGCGGCTTGCCGCCTGCGAACAGGACGGTGTTGCCTTCGGCGCTCGGCGTCGACAGCTGGATCTCGACCATCACACCGCGCTGCACGCTTTGGTCGTGCGGGTGGATGTCCTGTATTTCGCCGTCGATGGTCGCCTTGATCGTACCGACGCGCGAACACACGACGAGGCCCCACGAGCAACCGTAGAGCTTGGTGCCGACCTTGATGTGCTTGAGGTTCTGGTAGGGCACGAACGCGAGCACGACCTTGCCGTTGATCGCGCGCAGGTAAGGCGACTGCTCGAGGCGGTGCACGACCTCCTCCTGCTCCTTGCTGCGCTTGCCGATGCTCGACATGCGCGACTCGAGCGGCTTGCGACGGCCGATCTGATTATCCTTGTCGAGCTTCACGCGATCGATCTCGCGGCGCACGAGCCATTGCTCGGGCGTCTTCGGTAGCTCGGCCGCCGTCGTGGCGACATCGGCGAGGAACTTGTCGTCCATCGAGATCGTGCGCTCGATCTCGGCGAGGTTGGCCTCGAGCTCGAGCTTCTCGCCATCGAGCTGGTTCATGCGCAGGCGCGCATCGTTGACCAGCGTCGATGCCTCGACGACCTTCTGGTGCGTCGGCGACAGCACGACCGGGCGGACCCAGCTGTTGTCGAAGAAGTAGAAGATATTGACGACGAGGAAGCCGATGAGACCGACGAGGATTGCGGTCAGCGCGACCAAACCGGCGACCTTGTAGAGCCGGATGATCGTCGGCTGCACCGCCACCCAAAACCGAGGCGTCTTCCGTGCTTCCATGGAGCCTGAGTCCTACTCCAAGAATCGAGCCGGTGTCTACGCAGTAGATCTCCGACCCGTCGCCGGCCAGATCCGGACGATGCCGACGCTACGCCGCGGGGAGCTGAGCGTGCTGGCCGGTCTGATGCCCGGCGATAGAACCGGGGCGCGCGCGGACGGGCTCGACGGCAAGAGCTGGCACTAGGATGTGCTGGCCGGTGATGAGATCACCGATCGGCTCGGCCGTGCCGTCTGCCTCGTCGTTGTGGCCGCGGGTCTCCCAGCTGCCGGAGTCGAGAGTGAATAGCGCGAGCGGCGTCATCAGCGCGTACGTGACGGGCATCATGAACGCGATCGGAATGAACGCGAGCGCGCTGACGCGTTCCTCGGGGGCGCAGTTGCGAACGCGCCAGCGGTAGTAGACGCCGAACGCGGTGACCACCATCAGGTGGATCTTGAGGCCCTCGAAGAACCAGCCAGAGGTCAGCGAGCGCACGACGGCGATCGGGTAGACGACGAGCAGTGCGAACTGCGCGAAGAAGTGGATTGCGAGCACCGGGTTGAGGCGCCACACGTGGCTGACCGCACCGGCGTAGTCGACGATGTTCGAGCGACGCCAGCGTAGCTGCTGGCTGAAGTAGTCCGGGATCTTCGAGGGGACGAACGTACGGCAGCGAGCCGCATGCGTCATCGTCGTCAGGTAACCGGCCTTGATGATCTGGCGGGTGAGGAAGCGGTCTTCGCCGTACTTGATCGCTACGCCGAGGATCGAGCGGTCCTCGAGAACGGGCTCGAGCTCGACGAGGACCTTGCGGCGATACGCGGTGAGGCAGCCGGACAGACACATGACCCGGCGGAAGCCCCACTCCAGGTTCTTCAGGAAGAAGTACCCGTACCAGTACTTGATGGTCTGCATCTTCGTCAGCCAGTTGGCGTGCTTGTTACGGACGTCGACCCAACCGCCAACGGCGGCGATGCGGTCATCCGTGAAGCGGCGGGTGAGCTGGCGGATCGCGTCGGCGTCGACCACGACGTCCGAATCGACCGAGACGATGATTTCCGCGTCCGTCTTGCTGACGGCGCTGTTGATCGAGCGGCGCTTGCCGAGGTTCATCCGGTTGCGAATGACCTGGAGCTGACCGCCGGAGCCGCGTGCGACCTCGCGGGCGATCTCATAACTGTTGTCGGTCGAGCAGTCGTCGACGCAGTAGATCTTGAGCTTCTCGCGGGGATAATCGGAGGAGAGCAGGCTCTGCAGCGTCTCCCGGATCGCTTCGCCCTCGTTGAACATCGGGATCACGACCGTCACGGTCGGCTCGAAGTCGTCGCGAGTCTCGTCCCACGTTTTACCGCGGACGATCCTGAGGATGATCCCGGCGATATAGCGGTTAATGAACACCACCATCGCCAGCAGCTTCACCAGGGTCCAAAGGACAAAGGTCGTCACAGGAGCACCTCAGCAACGCATGCGAGGCGCGCGCCAATCCTAAGATCACAGGTCAAGCGAGTGTTCACTTTTAAGAGGCTAGAGAAGCAGGCCGCGGGGTTAATAGCCGCGACCAAGGTCAGCAGATGGGAGCAAACTATTATGGTTCACCCAGTAACTCAAGAACGTTGACGCATGTTGCCACCTCGGGCGTGTCCCCCGTACCTGAACCTCAGTTTGCTGAGGGGGGCTGCCTTGTTTTTGCGCAACACCGGTGAGAGGGTTCCGCGGTGCGCCGGGCACCCATAGCCCTGTTGATTGTCACGTGGTTGCACGGTGCCGCAGTGGCCGGACCCGTGCCGTCGCAGAGCGCTTCCCATGATCTGGTTGGCGCAGTTCATGACAATGGGATCAGCCCCTGGCTAGACGAGTCGCCGGCTCCGGTCCTGAGCGGACCAAAGCCACACCGCGATCGTTGGAACAGCAAGTACACGTCCGCGCTGGTCCTGGGAGGGCTCTATCTCGGCTTCTCCGGCTGGGCCTACCTCGCCTGGTACCGGGACCACCCCCAGAAGGACAACCCGCAATCGATCGGCGACATCTGGGAGTGCGGGGTCAAGCCGTCGACCCCCGGGTGCGACGGCTGGTTCGGCAAGAACACCTATGCGGGCGGCGCCGACAAGCTCGGTCACGCGTGGGCGACGATGGTGCTCGCGCGCGGCGGGTTCCAGACCCTTACCGCGGGCGGCTGGAATCGGAGGCACGCCGCGATCGTGTCGGCCGCGCTGTCCGAGGGTTTGTTCTTCGCGGTCGAGATCAAGGACTACTTCTATTTCGAGTTCTCGCCCGGCGACTTCACGATGAACACGCTCGGAGCCCTCGCGGCGGTCGCGTTCGATCTGTCCCCGCGGCTCGACGAGCTGATCGACTTCCGCGTCCAGTGGTGGGCCAGCGATCAGTACCGGCACAACTTCATCGACCCCAACTCGCCGTGCGCCAAGCGCGTGCCTGGAAAGCCGAGCTGCTCGCGCTTCAACGTCGCCGAGGACTACACGGGCGAGACCTATCTGCTCGCACTTCACATGGGTGCGTTCCACTCGCTGCGCGACTGGAAGTACGGCTGGTGGGCGCCCTAC
>JAYVWH010000038.1:0-7163 GCA_043786265.1 Kofleriaceae bacterium
CTGCCGGAGAACGTGGTCGTGACGGGCGGGCTCGCGGGAGATGGTGATCGATTTGGCGCGACGTTCGTGATCGCCGATGGCGCGATCGCGACGAACGGCGTCGTGGCCGTGGGGCTGTATGGCGAGCGCGTGCGGGTTGGCCATGGCAGCAAGGGCGGTTGGGACACGTTTGGTCCGGAGCGCGTTGTGACGAAGGCCGAGGGCAACGTGCTCTACACGCTCGACGACCGCCCTGCCCTGGCGCTGTACAAAGAATATCTCGGCGAGCGCGCGGCGGGGTTGCCGGGGTCCGCGCTGCTGTTTCCCCTCGCGCTGCGCGCCACGATGGACGATCTCAACAGCGTGGTGCGCACGGTGCTCGCCGTCGACGAGGCGAAGCAGTCGATGACGTTCGCCGGGGATATTCCCGTCGGGCATTTCGCGAAGCTGATGCGGGCGAACTTCGACCGCCTGATCCTGGGGGCGCAGGCAGCGGGCGCTGGAGCGCGCGCGATGGGCGAGCATGCGGGGCCGGCGCTGTCGATCGCGATCAGCTGCGTGGGTCGGCGGCTCGTGCTCGGCGAGCGGACCGAGGAAGAGACCGAGGCTGCGCTCGAAGTACTGCCCGACGGCACGCAGCAGATCGGATTCTACTCGTACGGAGAGATTTCGCCGCACACGACGGGACGTTGCGATCTGCACAACCAGACGATGACGCTCACGGTCCTCAGCGAGGCGACGTGAACGAGACGCACCCACTCCTCGAGCGCCTCCTGCTCAAGGTGGGTGCGACGACGGGCGAGGCCCCGTCGAACGAGGCGTGGCGCCACCTGCTCGGGCTGCTGTCGCGCACGTACAACGACAACGATCAGGACCGCTACACGCTCGAGCGATCGATCGACATCTCGTCGCGCGAGATGCAGAGCCTCTATCAGGATCTCAAGAAGAAGAGCGAGAAGGATCTGTCGGTCGAGCGGCACCGCGTCGAGGAGAGCGAAGCGATCCTCCGCGCGACACTCGAAGCGACCCAGGACGCGATGGTCGTCGTCGACCGGCCACGACGCGTCGTCGCGTGGAACCGGCGCTTTGTGGAGCTGTTCGAGCTTCCCGAGGAGCTGATGCGGGATGGCGACCACCGGCGCGTGATCGAGATGACGGTCAGTGGAGCCGCCGACACCGCGGCAGCGATCGAGCAGATCGATCGTATGCACGAGTCGGCCGAGGTGTTCCACGACGAGGTGCGCCGGGAAGGGCGAATTCTCGACCGCTACAGCGCACCGGTCACGCTGCCGGACGGGACTGCCGTCGGCCGCGTGACGTACCTCCGCGACGTGACGAGCGAACGCACCGCGACCGAAGTACTCCAGCGCGCACGCCAGGCTGCCGAGGCTGCGAGCCACGCCAAAAGCATGTTCCTCGCGAACATGAGCCACGAGCTACGCACGCCACTCAATGCCGTGATTGGCCTCGCCGACCTGCTGCTGCTCGACGGCGGCGATCCACTCACGAAGCGGCAGGGGCAGTATCTGGAAGGCATCGTCCAGAGCGGGCGGCACCTGCTCGCGATGGTCAACGACGTCCTCGACCTGGCGAAGATCGAGGCAGGCAAGCACGACCTCGAGCTCGAGCAGGTTGCGACCGCCGACGCGATCACCGAGGCAGTAGCACTCCTGCAAGCGCTCGCTGCGAATCGTGGGGTACAGCTGCTGGCCAGCGTCGATCCTCACGTTCCCCACCTCAACGCAGATCCAATGCGGCTGCGCCAGATCCTCTACAACCTGATCTCCAACGCGGTGAAGTTCACGGACCGCAACGGACGCGTCGAGGTAATCGCCACAGAGTCCGAAGACCAGACGGTGCTGATCAAGGTCGTGGACACCGGCATCGGGATCGCCGCCGCTGATATCCAGCGCCTGTTTCGCGCGTTCGAGCAGGTGAACTTGCCGTCCGGCGACCGGCCCGGCGGCACAGGCCTCGGGCTCGCACTCACCAAGCGGCTGGTCGACATGCACGGTGGCACGATCGATGTCACGAGTGAGCCTGGCCATGGCAGCACCTTCACCGTGCGGCTGCCGGTCGCCTGATGCCGTGTATTTTGGTCGTCGAGGATGACGAGTGGAGCCGGCGCATTGTCGTCGATCTGCTCGTGATGCGTGGGCACGACGTGATCGAGGCAACCGATGGAGCGTCGGCGCGCGCGGGCCTGTTGCGGGCGCCGGACCTGATGCTGCTCGACATCCAGTTTCCCGGCGGCAACGGGATCGATCTGCTGAGTGAGGTGCGTGCGGACGCGCGAACTGCGCGACTGCCGGTGATCGCGCTGACCGCATCGGCGATGCGAGGGGACCGCGAGCGATTCCTGCGCCAAGGATTCACTGCATACCTGAGCAAGCCCATCGACGTGCGCACGTTCGGCGCTGCGGTCGAAGCCCATCTGCGAGGACCGGCATGACGCGCCGCTCCCCGACGATAGTTGGCGCCACCGCCGAGGAGGGCGAGCGCGTGCTCGTGGTCGACGACTCGCCGCAGAACCGGCTGGTCGCGACCGGCCACCTCGAAGCGGCGGGCTACCAGGTTCTCGATGCAAGCAGCGGCGAAGCAGCACTCGAGATCCTCGCCATCGAGAAGGTCGACCTCGTCGTTCTCGATGTGCTGATGCCTGGGATCGGCGGGTTCGAGGCGTGTCGCCGCATGCGGGCGACGCCGGCCATCGCCGATATCCCGATCCTCTTTCTGACCGCGCTCGGCGATCGCGAGGCTACTGGACCCGCGCTCGAAGCGGGCGGCGACGACCTGCTGCCCAAGCCGTTTCATCGAGCCGAGCTGCTGCTGCGCGTGCGGGCTCTCATTCGCGTGCGCAAGACCACACTGCGGCTGCAACAGGCCTTGCACGTGCTCGCCGAGCAGAATGAGACGCTGCGCCGGATCGAGCACGACAAGCGTCGCATCAGCCAGTTGATCGTGCACGACCTGCGCGGCCCGATCGGGGCGGCGATGGCGAACGCGCAGCTACTCAAGCTGTCCGCAAAACCGGAGCATGCCGAGATGGTCGGCGACATCCTCATCGCGATGCAGCAGCTCGATCGCACCGCGCGCGACCTGCTCGACCTGTCTCGCGCCGAGGCAGGCGAGCTGACGCCGCACCTCGAGGAGATCTCGCTCACCGAGCTCGCCGCCGAGGTTGCGAGTGCGATGCGCGGCCTCGCGCGGTGGACGCAAATCGAGATCGAGATCGACATCGGTACCGAGCGTGCAGTCGCAGATCGCGAGCTGATGCGGAGGCTGCTGCAGAACCTGGTACACAACGCGCTCAAGCACGCGCCGCACGGCAGCAGTGTCGTGATCGAGGCGGTCGTCGATCGTGACGGGCTGATGCTTCGCGTGCAGGACCGCGGCGCGGGGGTTCCGCCCGCCGAGGTCGAGCGCATCTTCGAGAGGTTCGTGACGCTCGATGCCGATGCAGCGCGGAGCGGAAGCCATGGCTTGGGCCTGACCTTTTGCCGCCTTGCGGCCGAGGCACACGGCGGTCGGATCTGGGTCGAGCGGCGCCCGGAAGGTGGTGCGTCGTTCTGCGTGCGGATCCCGCAGCCCGCGCCCTGAAGGGTCGTTGCGGGGTAGAGTCAGCGCGTGAAGCGAGGGCGCAACGTTCCGTTGCTCACGGCAGTCGTGGCAACACTCGTCGCGTTCGGATTGTGCGCGGTCCACCTGTGGGCGCACGCCCTGCCCGGCCTGGAAGCGTTCGAAGGATTCGCGATCGATGCGCGATTCAAGATGCGCGGTCCGCGCCCGCCCGCCTCCGACCGTGTGGTGGTGGTCGGTCTCGACGACGACACCCGCCGGCAGTTTCCCGAGATCTTCCAGACGCGCCGCGGTTACGCAGAGTTATTCGCTGCGCTGGCCAAGTACGACGTCAAGGTCATCGCGCTCGACGTGTTCTTCAACGCACCCGAGGTCCTGCTTCCCGAGGATCTCGAGCTCAAGGTCCGCGAGGCAGACCAGCAGCTCGCACCGATTATTGCGTCGCCGAGCCCGACGGCTGCGCCACCCGCGCCCACACCAGGTGACCAAACGGGCTCCGGCGACAGCAAACCACCAGCCACCGGACCGACCGTGGAGCAGAGTCGCTGGGAGCTCGCGCAGATCGTCCACCAGATCGCCGAGGAGATGCGCGGCGACGAGATGCTCGCAAAGGCGATCGCCGACACCAAGCGCATCTTCCTCGGTGCGTTCTTTCGCACGGGCAAAGGCAAGGCACGCGAAGCAGAGCCCGCGAAGCTCGCCCTCGCCCGCCACGGCGAGAGCGCCGACTCTGGCAGCGGCGGTGCGCGGCGGCCCCTGCACGCGACCGCGGTCACGTTCACTCTCGACGAGATTGGCGCCGGTGCGATCGGCGCCGGTGCCATCAACAACATCCGCGACCCCGACGGCGTCACGCGCCGGATGCCGCTCGCGATCGAGTTCGGCAACCGCCACTACATGCCCTTGGGCCTCGCTGTCGCCCTCTACGATCAGGGCAAGAGCGGCGACACGTCGTACCTCGCCGGCGAGCGCACGCTCAAAGCGGGGGGCCGCACGCTCCCCGTCGGGGCCGGCGCGTCGATCACCCTCGACGTCCTCGGCAAGGACCGGATCCCGCACATCTCGGCGGCCGACGTGATGTCGGGCAAGGCACCCGCCGCCGGCCTCAAGAACAAGCTCGTGTTCGTAGGTATGACGTTTGCCGCGTCCGACAAGGTGCAAACGCCGCTCGATCCGATCGCCGATGGCGTGGAGCTGCACGCGACACTCGCCGAGAACTACCTGTCCGGGCACATCCTCACGCAGGCCGGGCCACCGGTGACACTTCTCGCAGGCTTGTTGCTGTGCGCCTTCGTGATCGCAGCGCAGCTACGGCCACTGCGCCGCCGAGCGTGGGTGCCGCCGTTGATCGCCGCCGCTGCCATCGCCGCCTACCTGGCGATCGTCCAGATCATGTTCCTCTCGGGCACGATGCTCACTGTTGCGGCACCGGTCGCGATGGCGTTCGTGGTGCTCGCCGCAGCGACGATCGGCGGACTCGCGACCGAGGGACGCGAGAAGGCGCACCTCCGTTCGATGTTCTCGCGTTACGTCAGCCGCAGCGTCGTCGACCGCTTGATCGCCGACCCGGCACGCGCGCGCCTCGGTGGCGAGCGCAAGGTCCTCACCGTTCTGTTCTCGGACATCCGCGGCTTCTCCGCGTTCTCCGAGGGTATGGGTCCCCAGGAGCTCGCGCACTTCATTGGTGAGTACCTCACGCCGATGACGGAGCTGGTACTCGACTCTGGCGGCACCCTCGACAAGTACATCGGTGATGCAGTGATGGCGATCTGGTCGGCGCCCGTCGACATTCCTGATCACGCCGCCCGCGCATGCGACGTCGCGCTGAAGATGCAGGAGGCGCTCGTCGACCTCAACAAGCGCTGGAAGGCCGAGGGCAAGCCGGCAATTGCGATCGGGGTCGGGATCAACACGGGACCGATGTCGGTCGGCAACATGGGCACGGCGTCGCGGTTCGACTACACCGTTCTCGGCGATCAGGTGAACCTCGGAGCACGCCTCGAGGGCCTCACCAAAGAGTACGGCGTCGACGTGCTCGTCGGCGAAGACACCGCAAAAGCGGCAACTGGCAAGTTCGTGTTCCGCGAGGTCGACCTCGTGCGCGTCAAGGGCCGTGCCGGTGCGGCCCCGGTGTACGAGCTCGTCGGACGCGCCGGCGCATCGCTCGACCCACGGTTCGCCGAGGCACTCGCGGCCTATCGCCGGCGTGACTTCGCCGCCGCTCGATCGGAGTTCGAGGCGATGGCCGACACCGATCGCACCGCGCAGATCTTCGCGAAGCGATGCGCCGCCCTCGCCGCGTCCCCACCGCCGGCCGACTGGGATGGCGTGTACGACCAGAAGAACAAGTGACGCGCAACGGCGCGCGGCGAGCGCCCGCGGGCCACGTCGTTCGCGCCGGCTACTGACTCGATCTGCCCGCCGCGTCGGGTTACCTTCGCAGCACGCATGGCTGTTGCTCTCGTCCTCGACTTCGACGGCACGATGACCGATGCCGAGGCCGAGGGCCGTCCATTCCGCGACGGCTACCTCGAGGATCTCGCGATGCTCGTCGGGCGCCCCCCTGACGATCCCGACATCTCGGCAATCGCCGACGAGGTCGAGGCCGAGCTCGCCGCTGCCCCTGCCTCGCATCCCTTTTTATGGATGGGCCGCGCCGTTGCGCCCGCCACTGTCGACCCATACCTGCGCATGGTGCCAATCGCCCACCGCATCCTCGATCGCTTTGGCGCTGTACCCAGCGCCGAGGATCGCGGCCGCCTGCTCGGCAGCGTTCTCTACAAGTACAACTACGCCAAGACGCTCGGCCATCCCGTGTTCCGCGACGGTGCCGGCGAGATGTTGCGGCGTCTCGCCGGCACGCCGACCTGGATCGTCACGAACTCGGACACCCACGCAGTCGCGGGCAAGGTTGCAGCGCTCGATCGCGTTGCACCCGGCGTCGCCTGGCTGACCTCGCGCGTGCGCGGCTTCGCGCGCAAGTTCGATGTCGACGATACGTGGACCGGCGCCGCAAGCGAGCTCACCATCCCGGGCCTCGATCGCACGGTGTTGCTGCGCCGGCGCGCCTATCACGAGATCCTGGCGTCGGTGATCGCCGAAGCGGGCTCGTCATGGGAGGAGCTGGTCGTCGTCGGCGACATCTTCGAGCTCGACCTCGCGATGCCACTGTCCCTCGGTGCCCGCGTGGGCCTTGTCACCTCGTCCCGCACGCCGCCTTACGAGCGCGCATTCGTGACGGAGCACCCGCGCGCGCAGTTGATCGAGTCGCTCTCAGAAGTGCCCGCCTTCGCCTTCGGCTGAACGCTCGGACCATCGTCCGTGTCCGTGTCCGGCGAGGTACGGACGCGACCGTCCGACGCACGGCCGATAACCTCGCAACAGGCTGAGATGGCGACCACACCGGTGTGGCGCACCGCTTGCTGAGACCGACGCCATGCTTGTCGAGACCCTCGATCGAAACGCGGCCTACGCGGCCGCCCGCCTTGCCCTCGAGACCGTTCGCGAAGCCACCGCTTCGTGGCCACCTGATGTCGCGCGCTCCGCGAACCGCGCTGCGGGCGAAACGGTCGTTGCGGTCGTCGATGCGCTACGCGAGGAGCCGA
>JAYVWH010000039.1:0-3143 GCA_043786265.1 Kofleriaceae bacterium
CGCTGCTCGGCCGGCGGGTTCGCGATCGTCTCGCGATGCCCCGGTTCGATGAACGAGAACCGTGACACGTCGCTCTGCACGAACGGCTGCCGCGAGAACAGTAGCTCGACGTCCATCACGAAGAAGCGCAGCTCGATCGACGACACGTGCTGCGACCGCAGCGTGATGCCATCGCGATCGACCGCGAGCTCGAACGCCGGTTGCTTCGACGCGAGCTCGGAATGCTGCTGCTCGCGCGACTTCGGATCCACGACGCTGGGCGCAGCGCCCTCGAGCTCGGCGAGCATTGCGGCTAGCGCCTCGAAGCGACGCCGCCAGCGCTCGCTCGCCGGAGCCCCGCGCCACCGACTCGCTAGCTCTCGCGCGGCGGTGACATTCCCCGCAAGGCACGCAGCGAACGCGGCGAGGTAATCGTGCTGCATGCGATCGGCGAGCGTCGCGGGAGCGGTGACGCGCGCCAGCGCTGCGAGCGCCAGTTCGTACCAGTCCTGCGCGAGCAGATATGCCGCCGCCGCGAGTAGATCCTCATTCGTCGGCACGCTGCGATGCGCGACGAGATCGAGGTAGCGGCCGTACTGCGCCGCGAGACCCTCATTGAGGATGCGCAGCTTCGCACCGAGCCGGTGCGCGCGAGCGTTCGTGAGCGGCGAGTACTCGAGGTGTTCGTAGCTGCCGAGCGCTTCGGCATCGAGATCGACAATTGACATATCGAGCACTGGTCCGGCGCGCAACAGGCGATCTCCGACGGCACGCAACCACGCTCGAATGCGCGGACGCTCGCCGTGCATCAGTGCGTAGCCCCATAGCGTGTCGTTGTAGACGTAGCGCTTCTCGAGCGCTTCGAGAATCCGCGAGTACGCCGCCCGATCTTTCAAACGCCACGCGATGTCGTCGAGCTCGATATCGGCAAGGTTCTGCGTGTCAAGGAACCCGATCACCTCGTCGAGCGAACCGCGCTGCGAGATGTGCGCCCACGAGTGCGGATCGCTCAGGGTCGCATCGGCAGTCACTTCGAGGATACGGCCGGGCGCTGCCGCGACGATCGCGCCACCCCTGCTGATGTGGACGGGGAAGTGCGTGAACTTGCCCGGCGTCGGGAAGTAGAACGCGTACTCGTGACCGTGCGTCGCGTAGGCGGCAAGCAGCACGTCGATCGTGTGAGTCTGCCGCGCGCCCGCGAGCGGCAAGCTGCCCTTCGGGATCTGCACGAGCGCAGCGATCCGCTGCCGTGTGCTCGACGGATTGGCGATCACGACCTGGCAGGTGTAGACGACGCCCGCGACGAAGGGTCCCTCGACGTACTTGTCGATCTGCTCGCCATCGACCCAACGATGACGATCATCGGTGCGCACGTAGCTCTGCCCGACGACGAGCGGTGCGCCGCCCTCGACGAGCGGACCGTCGACGAGCTGCGACGAACCGGCGAGCGCTGTCGCCGCCGCCTCGATGGTCAAGCGCGGACCGTCGGCGGTGATCTTGTGTGTAGCGGCGACGAACGGCAGGTCGGTCAGCGCGAGCGCACACATCGCGGCAGCGAAGTTCTGCGTCGCGAGGCCGAGCCACTGCGACAAGAACGGCGTCGTGCCCGCCGCGTGCTGCGCGAGATCGCGCCATAGCTTGTTCGGCCCGATCAGCGCCGCCGTCGAGCTGCCTGGCGTCTGGTGCCACCAGTTGTTCTCTGCCCACTCCTGCGTGCGGTCGGCCGCGCGGAACATCGGTGCCTCCTGACGACGGCGGTCCACGTCGGCGCGCATGTCGTCGAATTCCATCGCCGGCGCGGCTTCGGACTCATCGGCCTGCTCGTCGCGGGCGCGCATGCGCTTGGCCATCTTCGGTGGCGCCGACGGGGCCGCCATCGAACGTGCGGGCATCGGGGGTGCCATCCCCGGGCCGCTACCACCGCGCGTTGCCATCTGCGCCTCGAGCATCACGTCCGCGGCGTACGCATCCGCGAAGGCCTCTTTCTTCATCTCGCCGATCGGCGAGTCCGCATCGAGTGCGGATGCTCCGAGCAATGCGTCGATCAGGTGTGTATCGCGCGCCGGATCAGGTGGCTGGATCTCGACCACATCGCCGAGGATCCTGACGAGCGCGGGACGGTTCTGCAACCGCTGCGCGAGCAGGGCGCGCTCGACCGCGTTGAGCTTCGCGAGCTGGCATGGCTCGAGATACGGCGCGAGATCCGCATCGAGTAGGTAATGATCGAGGAACGTCTTCGTGCGCTTGTGGGCGAGATAGGGGCGCACTAGTGCATCGAAGAACGTGCGGTCCTTGCAATAGAGGAATAGGTGCAGCTCGTGACACGCGTACTTCGAGTACTGCTCGCGACGCTCGGCATCGGTGAGTGAGTGCCAGCGGGTGACGAAGTTGAATTCGCGCAAGGTGGCATCGTCGGATAGCGCGAGTAGATACGCGTGTGCGCGCTCGACGGAGTCGATCAGGTGGACCTTCGCGGTTGCCAGGTCTTCGATCACCAGCGCCTGGCCTGCGCGCAGCGGCGCGATCGCCTTGTTCTGCGTAGCGTGGCGCGTGGGGTCGAGTGCGAGCCGCAGGCGCAGATCCTTGGCGTCGAGGGGCGGCTCCGCGAGTGCGACCCGGCGGATGTTCGTTCCTGCCGGGTCGTCGACGATGATCGTCACGCACGTCGCACCACCGAGCTGGGCGAGCGGGACGCTGATGATACCGGCATCGTCCGGTGCGAGGTTCGCGATCACGATCGGCATCTTCGCAAGGAAGTCGTAACTGACGTACGCATCCTGATCGGCCGCGCCGGCCTGCTCCTGCGGTGCGCCGCCATAGCCGCTACCCATCGCCGGTGCGGGTGCCGGGGCAAACGAACCGCCGGGCCGTGCGTTCGCGACATCGGTCGTCGTCGTGCGCCGCGACCACGGGTTCAGCAGCAGGCTGGGCTTGTCGAGCTGCAGCGTCGGGTACCGCTTCGCGTGGCGGCGCTCGAGGACGTAGCGATACTCGTCACCGAGCTCGCGACCGGACACGTAGCCGATCGCGCGCGGTCGATCGAGCCGGAATCCCGGTCCGCGCCAGCTGATCGGTGACCGCGGCGCAGGCGCGGCATAGAAGCGTGTCGCGATCAGGTGCACGCGCGTACGTGACGTTGCCTTCGCGACGCGGACGCGCAGCTC
>JAYVWH010000040.1:0-4824 GCA_043786265.1 Kofleriaceae bacterium
CGCTCGAATCCAAAGCGCGATCGCAAGTCCGGGCGACTCCGGACAGCCTTGGTCACCGTCGGAGCCAAGTCTTAAGTGATCACCTATGAGTACTGGCTAGTACGGATCACGAGCTGCCTTGCGGCATCGATCTCGGCCCCCGGGATCCTTTCGAGAAGCCTGCGCAGTCACGCATCTATCTCGACTGCGGTGGCCGCGAGGGCACCGGCATGTGGACGCTCCGGCGCGCACCGAGCACCGACTCGTGCTGCGTTTCGACGCTCGCGGAAAGCACAACGAGACCGCGTGGCGTTGACGGTTTCCGAAAGCGCTGCGCTTTCTGCTCGCGCTGATGCGTTGCAGGCTACGGCGACGACGGACTCGGACCCGTCGCAGAGCCGCGAAGCTTGTCGAGCTCGTCGATGACCTCCGGGTGGCCGATCGGCGCCTTGATCCACGTCGGTGGCTTCGCGACCAAGGCTGGGCACGTCAAGAACGCGCGGTCCATCAGCGAGGGCGCGGCGAGGATGCAATCGCGTTGCGCCGCGGACAGACCTTCGTCCGTACAGCGCTCGAGCGCGGCCTTGTGGATCTGATCAATGACACCCTGCTCCTCCGCGCTGGGCTTGGAGTCTGGCGGTCCCGACGTGACGAGATCTAATACGTGCCTCGTCGCGCGCTCGCAGTCAGGACTCGGCTTACTGCATGCGGCGATCAAGCTGACCGCGAGCCAAAGGCGTGACATGGACTGGCGACAGTACTCGATCATTGACTCCCGTTACTTCGTGGCGGGCGCCTTCGCGGTCGTCGCTGGCGCCTTCGCTACGGTGACCTTTTGATACGCCACCGATGGCCGCGTATTCAAACTGGAGCGCGTGGAGTATTGCCCCAGGCTGCGACCGACGACATCGGCGTTTGATTTCGCAGGTTCGATGGCCGCTCAATAGAACCTTGCGCCCCTGCCCTGTCCCGGTGGTATAGCCCGGCCATGATGCCGGGTCGCTGGAGGGTTGCTGCACTCGTGCCGCTTGTCGCATGTGCCGGCTCGAGCACGACGACGAACGCGACGGTCGATGCGCCGCAAGCGATGCTCGATGGACTTGGCAACATGGGTGCCGACGCGCCCGCCGGCGATTATCACTCGTCGCTCGCAACGTGCTGGACCGACGCGAATTGCCGCCGTGTGCTGGCCGTGGCCCATGGCGGCTCGTGGGATGCGACCTCGGCGCCGTACCTTTCGAACGCGGCCCTCGCGGCTGCGTATGCGGCGGGTGACGAGGGCGTCAAGATCGATGTGCGGTTCACCAAGGACGGTGTCCCCGTGCTCGCTCACTCGAGTCCGATCGAGCTATTCGAGTCGATCGATTGCTACAACAAGAAGATCGAAGACATGACGGCGGCGCAGGTCACAGCGTGTCATCGCGCGCCGTCATCGAGCGAGACCTTTCAACGCCTCGATGACGTGCTCGGCTACGTGCACGGCAAGATGGTCGCGCAGCTCTGCGTCAAGCGGTCGACCGAATTCGCAACGACCATCACGGCAA
This sequence comes from Kofleriaceae bacterium, assembly GCA_043786265.1. Taxonomy (GTDB): domain Bacteria; phylum Myxococcota_A; class Polyangia; order Haliangiales; family Haliangiaceae; genus JABFXX01. The sequence goes on from JAYVWH010000040.1 coordinate 1,524, forward strand.
TTCACGCGCTCGGCGCGGAGGATTACGCTTTCATCGAGATCGATACGACCGACTTCCTCGCGCAGGCGTCGATGTGGACAGGCGCCGCAGGGATCCAGTTCCTCGTCAACGTGGAGAGCACGCTGGCCGAGATCGACCCCGTGCTCGCGGTCTCGAGTCCCAAGGCGTTCATGATCGAGATCGACCCGGGTGTCGACATCGGCGATCTGGTCACGACGAAGCTGCACCCCGCGGGTGTCCGCGCGTTCATCTATGACAATGCGGCATCACCGACCGTCGCCCAATTGAAGGCGCACTACACCGCGGGCTACGACGTCGTGTCGTCACAATCCGGCCCCAAAGGTGTCGAGGCGCGCCAGATGACGAATCAGGCCCACGGCATCACGCCACCCTGATCGGGGCTAGCGGATCGAGGGGACTACTTGAGTGGTGCGTCGTCTTCGCCCTGCGCCAGTGTATAGGCCCGAGCTCCGCTGAAGTTCTGCAGTGTCTCGACGTGCATGAAGCGGAATGCCGAGCCTACCCGCGCTAGCAAGTCGAGCAGCTGGGCCGTCGTCAGGTCGCCGCTCAGATCTCGCAGCTTGAACCGGCAGCGATGATGGTCGACGCAGTCGGTCAACGCTCCGTTGTCGGGATACACGACGGTGCCTCGGTTGGAGATCATCTTGAGCCGCACAGGGCTCCCCTCGACCAGGCGTTCGAGTACGGGACCGAGCTCCGCTGGTGACCGCGTCGACTCGATGAAGACGTCGGCACCGACCGTGGACCGTTGCGATGGCGCGACGGGGTCAAGGACCACGGCCGGCGCACGACGGGCACGTTGTTCGCGTGCGGCAAACCGCGTCGGCGCCTGACCGAACATCGAGATGACAGCATCTGCGAAACGCTGCGTTCCGACCGAGCTGCTTCGCTCGGCGACGTCCGCGGTCAGGACACCTTGTTCGAGGGTGGCGAGCAGCGCGTTCTCCACGCGCAAGGCGAGGCCCGGCTCGTCGAGGTGGCGCAGCATCATCACCGCCGACAGCACGACGGCAGAGGGGTTCGCGAGATCCTTGCCCGCGATCATCGGCGCACTGCCGTGCACGGCCTCGAAGATCGCGACATCAGCACCGATGTTGGCGCCAGGCGCGAAGCCCAGGCCGCCCACCAGTCCCGAGGTGAGATCCGAAATGATGTCGCCGTTCATGTTCGAGGTAACGATCACCTCGAACGCCTCGGGGGTCCGGACCAGCTGATGGGCGCACGCATCGATCAAGATCGTTTTCGCCTCGATCTCCGGATACTCCTTGGCGACTTCCTCGAACGTTCGCTTCATGAGGCCCTCGGTGAGCTTCATGATGTTGGCCTTGGTCGCGCAGGTCACGCTCTTGCGTCCCTCCGCGACAGCGACCTCGAACGCGAGCCGCACGATCTTCTCGCAGCCCTTGCGGCTCATCAGCTTGAGGCACTGAGCGACTCCGATCGTCTGTTGATGCTCGATCCCTGCGTATAGATCCTCCACGTTCTCGCGGACCACCACGAGATCGATGCCGCGTCCGCTGAATGGCGTCCTCACTCCCGGGAGCTCGCGAATCGGTCGCAGATTGCCGTACGTCTCGAACAGCTTGCGAAGCGTGACGTTGGCGCTCTTCTCGCCGAAGCCGATCGGCGTCTCGAGGGGCCCCTTGAGCGCGACACGTGTCGACCGGAGCGAGCTGATGGTCTCTTCGGGGACCCCGGTCATCAAGCCGCGCTTGAAGACTTCGGCGCCCGCTTCGCAGATCTCCCACACGATCGGCGCGCCGGCCGCCTCGAGGATTCGTCGCGTGGCCGCAGTTACCTCGGGACCGATCCCATCGCCGGGGATCAGCGTGACTCGTTTCTTGCCTGCGTGATCGACTTGGAAGTTCACCATGCCGGTGGTGTATAGCCGCGCTACATTTCACGTCAACCAATACATGACACACAATTCATGTATACTGGAGCGGGCACGGCGGACCAACGTGTTAATAACGGTCATGCCGCCCCTGGAGCCAGCCGAGCCAAGCTGGACCTTCCTGTCGAATCACGCGCACGTCTTGCTGTGCATCGCGCAGAACGCCGATGTCACGATCCGGGCGCTCAGCGATCAGGTAGGCATCACCGAGCGGGCGGTGCAACGGATCCTCAATGAGCTACAACAGGCCGGCTATGTCGAAAAGCGACGAACCGGACGCCGAAACCATTACGTGGTTGATGGCGACCGACCGCTCCGCCACCCCCTCGAGGCCCATCAGAACATCGGCGCGCTGATCGGGTTGATCACGCGTCGCCCTCGGGCCGGTGGCCGTAAGGCGTCCGACTTGGCGCAGAAGATCGGAGCAGGTAACAAGACGGCGCGGACACCAGACGCCCCGCCCGTCCGCCGGACTTGACGAGCTACGGGCGACGCACGTCGCGGAGCGGTGAACCAGCATTGTCTGGACCACGCGACTGTCCAGACCAGCGGGCCCGGCCATCCGACGAGCCGTCACATCAATGGCTTGGCTTTCATGCATCCGATCATGAAGTCGCAGAACGCTTCAACCTTGCGAGGCGTTTGCCCCCGCGATGGGTACAACAGATAGAAACCACCTGAGGAGCCCAGCGTTCGCGCATGCACCACGGACGCGAGCCTGCCGGCGGAAACTTCGGCCTCGGCAACAAACGTCGAAAGGCCAGCGATCCCTCCGTCGGCCAGTGCGAGCTCGCGCAAGAACAGGAAGTTGTCAGCGAGCACGTGAGCCGCGGAGTGCTTCGGCAGGATCCGGATGTGCGCGACCGTCGCTGGTCGCGATCGCCGAGCTCGCCGCGCACGAGCCGCTCGCTCGCGGTCAGCACGTGGACGCAGCGCTAGTACGGGCGACCGGAACTCCGATCTGCATTCCGGACGCATCTCACCGAGGCTGCCGGTACCCGTGCATGGCTTTCCGACCTGACCCGCAGCGTCTGAAGAATCCGCGGCACGTGCGGCAGGCTGTAGGCCAAGCACCGCCCCGACGAGCCCGGACGTAGGCGTCGGGCTCGCGCGAACCCGACCGCTCCGAGAGCTACAAGCGGCGGGCGAGAACCAGCGCCGCGTGCCCAGCTACCACGTCTCACGAGGTGCTCGCACGAACGCGCGCGAACAAGTCGCGCGCTGCCGAGAGTGACAGCGGTCAGCAGCAGCGGTCCTCCCGGGCGGCTTTCCAAGGTTCCAGGTCGCGAGGAGTGGCGCAGAGCGCGAGCGCTGTGCGGCGCAGTCGGTGGAGGCGGGTTCCGATCGTGGTTTGTTCGAGGCGAAGATGGCGCGAGCCTCATGCCT
>JAYVWH010000041.1:0-3755 GCA_043786265.1 Kofleriaceae bacterium
GAGCGGCGGACGCCGCTACCCGGGATGCGCTCCGGCACCGACGCGATCCCTCAGCCGATCGGCATGCGGGGCTCGCGGTCCACGCAGAGCCGCAAGCCCGCGCCCTCAAGGTTCGTCGACCAGCCGTTTGACGAATCGGAGCGCAAGTCCGGTGTCATGGCGGTCCCCGACGCACCTGCGGACGAGCGGCCATCGCGAAAGACGCAGACCGCAGCGGCGACGCCGCTCGCAAGGGAGTGCACGTCGGGACCGATGCCGCGCGTGTCGGAGCGGCGGGCGATCGTCGGGGCAGCGGAGGAACGGCACTCGGGGCCCGTCGTGCAAGCGCGCGACGGGCGCTACGGGACGCCGCCTCCGCGCCTCACGCCCGTGTCGGCGCCGGGCGACCCGATTGAAGACGATGGCGGGGAGGACGAGTCCGCAGGCGACCTCGACACGTTCGACAATGCCGAGACGATGGGCCAGCCGCAGCGCCTCGAATCTGCGCCCGTGATCGCCCGGCCGACGCCCGTGCCGTTGCGCCCGACGACGCCCGCACCGATTCCGCTGCTGGAGTCGCTGCCGCCGCTGCCCGCGTATCTCGGCGGTACGCAGCCGCTTGCGCCGACCGCGCCCGCGCTCCTACCGCCGCTCGCAGTACCACCGCCGCTCGCACCGCCGGGTGCGCTGCCCACCTCGTATCCGATGGTGTCCGCGGACTCGGTCCAGGCCTTCAAGGCGTCACCGCTGTCGGCGCCGACGAGCCCGGGTGCAGCACCGGCCCCGGCGACCCGGCCGCGCAGTCGCGCGCTGCTGATCGGCGTGAGCACAGCGGTCGTGATCGCGCTTGGCATTGGTGCCTACGTGTTCCTGCTGTCGGGCAACACGAAGCCACACGCAATCGCGGCGGCAAAGACTTCACCTGCGGCGATCGCGAATCACCCCGTCGACAAACCGGTCGTCGAAGCGCCCGCCGTCCAGACGCCGGTCGCTGACAAGCCGCCCATCGACAAGCCGGTCACCTCCGTGAAGACGACCGAGGAGCCGCCGGCGACCGAGATCCCGACGACGACCACGAAGCTTCCCAAGGCTCCGCCGGTGCAGACATCGACGAAGACGCCGGCAAAGACTTCGACAAAGACGCCAGCGAAGGCGATCGCGAAGGCGAAGGCGCCTGCGACCAAGGCGACACGCAAGGTCGTGAAGAAGGCGCCGGTCAAGAAGGCGCCGGCGAAGAAGGTGCCGGCACCCGCGAAGCCGTGTAACGCCCTCGACTGTCTGTGACCGATGATCGACTGAGCGATGACCTCGTCGCGCAACTGGAAGCAGAATTTCATGCGTGGCTGCCGCCCTGCGCGCGTCAGGGCTTGGCCGGCACGGGGGCCGGGGCGGGCGGCTTGGGCGCGGGGGGCGCTGCCTTCTTGAAGCCGATCTCCCACAGGTTGCGCTTGATGACGCTCGCCAGCTGTAGCTTGCCGCGTGGCGCGTACGCCGAGTTCGTCGCCGCGATCAGCTGAGTCGTCATGCCGTTGGGCGGCCCGCCCCAGACGTTGCGCACGGGCTTCTTGCATTTCATCGCGCCGGTCCAGGTGTGGCGGATCGCGTAGCGCGCCTGGAAGAAGCTCTCGGTCGAGTCCTTCACCGCGTACTCGAGCGTGCCCTTGTCGTTCATGATCTCGCGACCACCGACGACCGGCTTCGCCTCGCGGAAGCGCAGGTCGTCCTTCATGTCCTTCTTGCCGTAGCGGGCGTGCAGGCGTGTCAGCACGAACGCACCCTGCTGAAGCGTGCCGCCGAGAACGTCAGCACCGAGCGCGAGCATGTCGGCGTCGTTCGGGATCACGGCCGGGCACGGATCGCACTTTACCCCCATGGGGCCGCGTCCTCCACGGCGTCCACCGCCACCACTGGCGCGGGCGGTCCACGCGTACTCGGTGACCACGGCGCCCGGGTTGGCTTCGATGGTCTTGTCGAACAGCGCCGCGTAGAACTCCGAGAACCGCTCTTTGACCTTGTTGGTGACGTCGAAGTTGGTCGGGATGAACACGTTCTTGTAGTTCGCGACCTCGTAACGCTTGTCGGGCGACACGATGTTGACGATCAGGTCCTGTTTACCCGAAGAGTTCGCGAGCCCGAGCCGGATCGGTAGGACGAACTCCTCGCTGTCGTACTGCACGCGCAGCGGCGACAGGTCGGCGCGTCCGTCGACGATCTGGACCTTGGTCGGATCAACCTTCGCGACGAAGAACTTCGAGCCGGTCTCGACGTACGGCCGCAGCAGTGGCTCCGCACCCTCGGGCACCTTGTAGTGGTTGAGCTTGAGCCAGCTGTCGAGGCCCGTGGATTCGGTCGCCGACAAGATGACGATCTGGTACTCGGCGACATCGAACTTCGCCTCGACCTTGACCACGTTGATCTTGATCTCCTTCTTCGACGTGCCTGCGCTGTTCTTGCACGTCACCGCGAACGTAGTCGTCGCGTCGAGCTTGAGCGCGGATGTGGATCCGTCCGACACGCGACCGACGTTGTTGTCGATCATGCATGCCGGCTCGGGCCATGGCTGGTTCGAGTAGCTGATCGTCCACGTCACCTGCGTCTCGACGCCCGCTGTGAGCGTCGGCGGGTCGGCACTGAAGAAGCCGATCACGGGCGGCACTGCCGGGCGCGCGGGCTCGTCCGAGCTCGCTACTCCGCCGGCCCCAACTCCCATGCGCGAGCTGCCCCGATCTTCCATCGTCGCCGGGCGGCTCGATGGCGCGGACATCTTGCGGCTTGGCATCGGATACCTCTGCACAGGTGCCGGACACGGATCCTGCTCCCAGTACTCGACGAGGCGCGGCGAACCGAGCGAGTCGATGCGGTCGAACACGGTCTTCTGGAGGACGCGCACGTCGGTGTCCTTCAGCACGACCGGCACCGGCACGACCATCGCGAAGTCCTCGATCGGACCGCGGTAGTCATTCTTCATCGACAGCACCGTGCGCGTCCCGGAGCGCATGAGCACCACCTGCGTCGCATCGGCGAACATCTTCTTGTTCGACCCATTGACGTAGAACCCACAGAACGCGTGGGCGACAACGCCCGAAACTGCAAGTGTGGCGGCCGCAGCCGCGACTATCGCGATTTTCCTCATAGCACCCTCCCCGTGACGGATGCCCCAACCTACAGCAACACGCTATGTTCGCGGGCCGCAGTGGCGCTCGATCGCCTGCAGCAAGCGTCGGCTACTGACCGGCTTGCGCAGCGTCTCGGCGATCGCGGGGTCGAGCATCGGCTCGTAGTCGGTGCCCGTGAGCACGACGGTCGGAATCGACAACAGATCAGGACGGCGACGCTGTGCCTCGCGGAACGCGTAGCCATCCATGATCGGCATCTGGAGATCGAGCACGATCATGATCGGCCGGATCGTCTCCAAGACATCGAGGGCCTCGGCACCGTTTGCTGCGGTGAGGACGGTGTAGCCGGAGCGGCCAAGGAGTGCGGCGAGCATGTCGCGCGTCTCGTCCTCGTCGTCGACAATGAGGAGGTAACTTGATTGCACCTCCATGGGGAAGTCAGTCGGGTCAGTCGGGCGTCCGATCACGTTGCCAGCCACCTCTATCGTGTAGCGCATCTCCATCGAAACGCGACCCCTCCGCGAAATTCTCGGAGAGATCAGCTCGCGGGCGGCATGACCGAGCCGGCGGAGAACGTCTGTGTCGGATAGACGATGATCGACACGACCAGGGGCGACGCGACGCTGCCGTTGCCACCCTCGCCGCTGCCACCATCCCCCC
>JAYVWH010000042.1:0-3533 GCA_043786265.1 Kofleriaceae bacterium
GCGGCACCAACGGGCGTGGCGGTGAACACCGAATTGCCGCTCGTGATCGCGGTGACCTGACCTGGATCGCTTCCGGTGTTGGTGATCGTCAGCGTTCGATCGAAGAACTGTCCGACAAGCACGGTATTCGAGAAGTCGAGCGTGGTCGGCGACGGTGTGAAGACGGCGCCCCCGACGCCGGTCAGGCTCACGGTGTCGGACGCATTGAACGCATCGTCGGCGGTCACCGTCACCGTGCCGGTGCTAACACCGGCCGTCGTCGGATTGAACGTCACCGTGATCTGCGTGCTCGCATTGACGGGGACCACGACGTCGACGGTCGCCGGCACGCTGTAGTCGCTACCTCCCGCGGTCACGGCGAGCGTGAACTTGAGCGGCTCGTTCGCAGGGGCCGGATTCGACACGGTGATCGTCCGCGTCGTCGTTGCGCCGGTGACAGCGGCGCTTGCGAAGTCGAGGGCACCCGGCGATCCGGTCCACGCGACGGTCAGGTTGCCGGAGGTGCCGGTGCCGGAGAGCAAGAACGTGTCGCTCGGGTTGGCCAGATCGTCGGTCGTCGTGACGGTCAGCATTGCGCTGCGGATACCGCGCGCGGCGGGCGTGAACGAGATCGTGACGATCTGATTGCCGTTAGCCGGAATCGTTGCCGATGCGGGGCTCGCCGTGAAATCGGCGAGATCGCTCGCCACGTTGAACCCGAGCGTTCCTGCGCCGGTGTTCGTGATCGTGAGATTCGTCGTGACCGTTGCGCCGACGTGAACGCTGCCGAAACTGTTACCGGGGAGCGAGGTCGTCATCGCGCCCGCGGACGCCGGCGTTGCCGCAGCGACCACGATCACCCAGACGAGCCACAACCACCGCATAAGCTATCTTACTCCCCGAACTGGGCGAGAAAGAACGCATAGACGTCCGCACGCTCGGCAAACACCTGATCGCGCGTGTTTCCGATGCCGTGACCTGCGGCACCATCGACGCGTAACAGGATGGGCCGTTTGCTCGTGGTCGCTGTCATCAGCCGAGAGGCGAGCTTGCTTGCCATCCACGGCGCGACGCGGTGGTCGTTGACTCCGACGGTGAACAGCACCGCCGGGTATGCCGTGTTCGGCTTGACGGTCAGGTACGGATCCATTGCTGCGATCGAGCGATAGCCGGTCTCCGTCTCGGGATCCCCGAGCTCACCCTTCTGGTTGGCGCCGTTCTCCGCGACCATGATACGGAGCGGGTTGACGATTGGCGCACCAAGCCACACCGCCGCGAACAGATCGGGCCGCTCGGTGAGCGCTCGCCCGACGAGCACGCCACCCATGCTGATTCCCACCGCGCCGAGCTTGGCGGATGTCGTGTAGCCATGCGCGACCAAATACTCGCCACACGCGATGAAGTCCTGAACACCGGCGAGCTTGTGCTCGCGCGAACCCGAGTCCTGCCACTTGCGGCCTTTCTCGCCGCCGCCGCGCGCGTGACAGATCGCGTAGACGCCACCGCGCTCGACCCACATCATGCGCGACGAGCCAAAGCCCGGATTCTGCGACACGCCGTAGCCCGAGTAGCCGAACAAGATCGCCGGTTGGGGCGCTTTGCGATCGGTGCGCGACAGGATCGACAGCGGCACGAACGTTCCGTCGGCGCTCTTGGCCTCCTCCTCCTCGGAGGTGAACGGCCCCGGATCGAGCGTTGTCGTCGAGGCGAGTCCCGCGGGCGCGAGCTTCTTCGTCTTCGGGTCGTATGTGAAGTACGTGCCCGTGCGCAGCCATGTCTCGATCTGAAACGTTACGCCGTCACGATCCAGCTCCGCGGTGAAATCGGGTGTCCACCCCGCGTACGGCAGCGCGAGCACGCTGCGCTTGCCGCGCCACGGCCAGCGCGAGACCCGTGCGAGCCCATTCACCATGTGGAGCAGATAGATCGCGTCGCGCGCACCGATCATCCCGACGAGCGGTGCGTCCGCGTCCTCGGAGATCTCGACCTTGGCACGTGCCAGCTCGGGCTTGGCGAGCGGCACCGACAGGAGCCGCCGATTCGGCGCGTCCTTGCTCGACAACAGATACAGGCGGTCACCATGGATAAGCGTGTCCTCGACGCCATCGCTGTAGCCCGCGACCGTACGCCATGGCGTCTTGCTCGCACCGCTGGTGTCCAGCTCCGACAGCTTTGCGATGCCGACACGTCTATCCGCTCGCGCACCACCTGCCGTCGCCAGCATCCACTTCGAGCCGTGCGGCACCCACGCGCCCGGCCACTCCTCCGGGGCGACCTGCCACGTCGACGCGGCACCACGACCGAGGATGATCGCGTCGACGTCGACCGGCTGCCCGAGCACGTGCAGGCGCGTGACCATGTTCGTCATCGGATCGACGCCATCCTTCGGCACCGCGAGCTGCGTGTAGAAGAACCGTTTGTTGTCGATCCAGCTCGCCGCACCCTCGCCCCAGATCCGAGGAATCGCGTCGGCGGCGTCCTTGCCCGTCGCGACGTCGAGGATGTGGAGCTCACCGCGCTCGCCACCGCCCGGTGCGACCACGTACGACACGAGCGTTCCGTCCGGCGACGGAGTCCACGCGTTGAGCGACGTGCCCTCTGCGAGCGTCTCCGGGTCGATCAGGATCCGCGTGCTGCCGTCCGCCTCACGAACGGCAAGCTTGGTGCGCTGGGCCCCGGCAGGAAGCGTGTTGTGAAACATCCGCTTACCGCCAAGCTGAACATTGGACACGGCCGCAACGCCGAGGCCGAGGTCACGCAGCCGGTCGTAGAGCTTCGCGCGGCCGGGGAGCGCCGCGAGCAGCTTCGCCGCGTGCTCGCCGTGCACCTGAAGCCACGTATCGTGCTCCGCGTTACCGAGCCCCTCCATCCAGCGATACGGATCGGTCACGGCCATTCCGAACTGCTTGTCGACAGTGTCCACGGTCCGCGCGACGGGCGGCCCCACTGGCACGGGCGGCGTCACCGCCACCGGGACAGGCGGCGTGACCGGTGGCAGCGTGACGACCGGCGTGACTTTCACCGGAGTTGTTGTCTCGTCCTGCATCGGAGGACAGCACGAGGAGATCACCGCGAGGGCAAGCAGCAGCCGCATGCGCGCATCATACGGTATCGTCACCGTGATGGCGGTTACGCGAGCGCGGCGCGACCTCGGTGTGGTGTACACGCCGCGCGATGTCAGCGAGCCGATGGTGCGGCTCGCGCTCGGGCCCGTCCTCGAGCGCACCCCCGATGTGCTGTCGCTCCGCGTGTGCGATCCCGCGATCGGCGAGGGTGCGTTCCTCGTCGAGATCGTGCGCGTGCTCGCCGAGGCGCTCGGTGGTGGTCGTGATGCGCGAAGGCGGGTCGCGGAGCAGTGCATTCACGGCGTCGACGTCGATGCGAATGCGGTCGCGCGCGCACGCGAGACCGTCGAAGAGTTCGTCGGCGGGCCCGTCCCGGCGCTCGCCACGCATCTGCGCACCGGGGACGCGCTCGCAATCCGCTGGGGTCATCGGTTCGACGTGCTCGTCGGCAATCCACCGTACGTGCGGCAGGAGCGACTCGCGAACAAG
>JAYVWH010000043.1:0-2572 GCA_043786265.1 Kofleriaceae bacterium
AGTCTGCGATCGGGCAACCCGCACGCTCGGGGTCGGGCTTGTTTCCGGCCGCTTTCGACGGGCAGCGGTCGCTCGCGTCCGTGATGCCGTCGCTATCCTCGTCGCCGTCGACGTGAACCTCGACGCGCTCGCGGCCACCGTAGCCCACCGCGAGACCGACGGTGAACAGCTGCGCGTTCGTATCGCGCGGGTCCTTGCCGAACTCGTAGCGAACCATGGGTCCGAGGCGAACGGCCGGGCTGACCTCCCACTGGACGGCGGCACCGATGTCGAAGCCGGGCCGCTTGATGCCGGCTGACGAGCCGAACGTGAAGTGCGCGTCGACCCACGCATCGTTGCGTGTCAACTGGCCGAACAGCGACGACGCGAGGTGCAGGCGCGGGCCGACCTGGCCCGCGATCAAGTGGGTCGACGACATTCCGTCGCCCTTGGCCAGCGCCAGGAAGAGCGCACCGGCGTTGATGCCGAGCAGCGGCGACAGGTAGATCTCGATGCCCACGCCCGCGCCGCCGCCCATACCGAACAGATCACGGTTGCCCTTGTCGAGCGGCGCTGCGCCGAGCAACTCCCCTGCAAATGCGGTGCGCGGCGGAATGTGGTGATAACTCGCCTCCGCGTTTGAAGGCTCGTCGCTCTCGTCGGTGCGCTTGCGCGTGCCCTTCTTCTTCGCCTTCTTCGCCTTCTTCGCCTTCTTCGCCTTCTTCTGCGAGACCGGGCTCTCCTCGTCGGACGCCTCGTCGGTCGCCTCGTCGGTCGCCTCGTCGGTCGCCTCCGGCGCGGGCCTCGCCTCGTCATCGGAGTCAGCATCCGACGCGGACTCGTCTTCGCCGTCAGGCGCAGACATTGCCGGATTCACGAACAGGCCTATCATCAGAGAGGAGGTCAGAAGCAGTCGCTTCATACGGACCTCGAGTTTCTCATACTTGGAGGAATGTCGTGGCGATACTGCGTTCTCCTGAGAGTCCGCGACCAGATCTGCAGCGCGCGTCACCAGCGCTGGGCGCAACGTAGATTCGCCGCGACGACGAAGGCGACCGCGCCACGACAACCCCAACCCGCATCACCTCACGCTATCACCTCGCTACGGGCCCAACACGGGCGAGTACAGACACTCCTTCATCAGGCCGCCGTAGGAATTCGTCTGCATCTGGCACGTGATGCCCGCCGTGCACGGGGCACTCGTCTCGCCGTTGACCACGACCGGGATGGCAAACCCGCGGCCGTTGTCGAGCATGCCGGCGACGATGGCGGACACCACGCCGTTGGTGTTCGTCGTTCGCATCGTTCCGGCCACCTGCAGGGTGAAGTTGCAGCTGGGATCGAGCGCGGAGACCGTGAGTGTCGCCGGCCCTTGCAGGTTGGAGGCAGTGAACGTTGTCGCCGCGGCCCAACCGTTGCCGTGCGAGATCGTGATCGGTCCGCTGCACTTGGTGCCGTTGGCTGGAAGGTAGTTGTCGAGCTGGACCGTGAGCGGCAGCGGGCACAACAGCCCCGTGTCGATGTCTCGATTGATTCTGCAGTCGATGTACGGGAGCGCCGTCATGGTGGTGACTGCCGAGGTCAGGTCGGATGCGCATCCGAGCGGGTTCGCTCGACCCTTGCAGGCTGCGCACACACTGGCGGGCACGCAGTAGGGCGTGACCGCGCCGCATGTGGCCGGAGCGTCTCGCTCCACGCCGTCGGAGCATGTTGGTCCTCCGAGAACGCAGCCCGTGATGTCGGAGCCAGATCCCCCACCGAGATCGATGTGAACCGTCTGCGCCTTGAGACAGACGACCTCGGGCAACGTCGCCGCACGCTTCTGCTTGTAGACGTAGGTGCCCTCGCTGCACTCGAGTGGCGGTTCGATGCCGTCGCAATCCGGGTCGTTGCCGTCGACGACAAGCGAGCTCTTCACCTGGCCGACGCCCTCGGAGAAAGCGACACAGCGGTTCGAGCCCTGGGGCCAGGTCTTGACCTGCGCGCTCTGTGCGCTCAGCGGCACCAATGTGACGATGTGACGCAAAAACGTGTCGCTCGGAATCTCGATGTCGGAGAGCTTGGCCGCTGCGATCGCGGCGCCGTCCACGTCGAAGCCGACCACGATCGCGACCTTCAGCGCGTGCTCGCCAGCCTCGCCTTGCTTGAGCTCGAACACGACGTCCGCATCGCCCTCGACGGTGCGAACGTCGGCGTCTGCGTGCGGGTCGAGCGACCACACCTGCGCGGGCGACAGCGGCGTGACGGAACCCTCCGGCGCGATCGACTGATCCATCGCCGCTCCGACGCCGATGTAGAGACGGACATCGGTGACGCCGTCGACATGAGGCACCACGATGTCGAGCGCGCCGCGCGACTCACAGCCGACGAGCAGCAGTACCAGCGCGAGCGCCCTCTTCATCGATCGAGGATACATCGGGCGCCTCTTCAGTAAGCGCAAATCGAAGTGACGCGGGTCGCTGCCAGAAGTTGGCCCGCAGATCCGCCGCCCTCGACGATTGCTTACATGGCTCAACGTCAGCGGGTCACGCGCCCAGGTGTGCGCGTGCTCCCCCAGGTCCAGGAAGTTCAGGCGTCCCCGGTGGTCAAGTGG
>JAYVWH010000044.1:0-4415 GCA_043786265.1 Kofleriaceae bacterium
TGCAGGTTCCGGGAGCGCCGGTCCCGCGGGCTCGGGCAGCGCCACTCCCGCCGCTGGCAGCGCCGCAGGCGCAGGCTCGGGCAGCGCCGTCGCTGCCAAACCGGCCGACAAGACGCCGGAGGCGAAGAAGGTCGGGATGTCGATCGACGACGCCGTCAAGAAGCTCACCGCGGCGCGCGAAGCGATCGCTGCGAACAAGCAGAAGTTTGTCGACACAGCCAAGACGCTCAACACCGACGAGGCGATGAAGGCCAGCGGTGGTGACCTCGGCTGGCGCACGGCTGACAACGCGATGCTCGGCGACAAGGCCGTCACCGACGCAGTCAAGGGACTCAAGGCGGGCGAGATGACGCCGGTGATCACGACGGATCGCGGCGTATATCTGATCGCCGCCGAGGCCAAGCGCGAAGGCGACCTCGCGTTCGACCAGGTCAAGCACGAGATCGCGAAGGACCTCGCCAAGGATACGTGGGCGAAGGAAGCAGCGAAGCGCGCGGCGATCGCGGCGCTCGACAAGGCACGCAGCGGCGCGGGCTCGAACCTCGAGCAGCTCTACGAGAAGGAGCCGGCGCCCGCAGGTCCTGGTGGCCCCGGTGGCCCCGGTGGCATCGACATCCAGCAGATCATCAATGATCCGAACATCCCGCCCGAGCAGAAAAAGCAGCTGATCGAGATGCTGCTCCAGCAGCAGCAAGGCAAGCAGGGCGCGCTCGAGTGGGAGAGCAACGACGTTCCGGCCGCGTGGTATGCGCAGGCTGATGGTGCGGCCGGCTCGTCGGCCGGCTCGTCGGCTGGCTCGTCGGCCGGCGTGATGATGCCCGTGCCGGCAGGCTCGGCGCCCGCCGCGACGACGTCGACGGGCACAGGCTCCGCGGCCAAGCCCTCCGCCGGTGCAGGCTCTGCGACCGCAACGACGCCTCTCGCAGGTGCAGGCTCGGCAGGCTCGGCGGCGGCGACCACCGTCGTCGCGTCGACCGATGTGCTCCCTGCGATGAATGCAGTGAAGGCGCCCTTTGTCGCGCGCTTTGGCCCCACGCCACGTGCAACGCAGATGTCGGGCCTCGGTGGCGCGAAAGAAGCGATCGCATCGCTGTTCGACGAGCTGACTCCGGGCCAGCTGTCGAGCCACGTGTACGAGGCAGATGGCGCGTTTATCGTCGTCCAGCTGATCGCGCGAGTCGCGCCGAAAGTCGACGAGTTCGCGAAGGACAGCGATCGCCTCGTCGAAGAGCTGCGCCAGCAGCGCGCGCAGGCGTTCGTCGAGGAGTGGCTGAAGACTCGCTGCGAAAAGCTGCGCGACGCCAAGAAGATCAAGCCGAATCCGCAGCTCATCCACGAGTTCGATGACGCCGGCAAGCCGCTTCCGGTGTCGTACCAGCCCTGCATGAGCTTCCAGCACTGATCGTCGACCCAAGAACCCAAGTAGAGGTTCAGACGCCGGAGGGATGCACGCCGACGACGAACGCGGTTACGCCGTGGGCCAGCCCTGATGAGCTCCGACCGGTCCCTCGGCACCACATGCCGGCGGCGCCGCAAGCCCCTGTTATCTGGTACGTTCCTTCGGTGCTCGAGGGAACCGCCGGTGGCCGCCGGCTGCCGTTTTCGTTCAGCGCCAGCAATGGCGTTGGGCGTCTCGCGCTGAGCGAGATCGAGGTCGGCCCCCTGTCCCTGCAGCGGCTCGAGCTCGAGGTCAATGACCTCGGGACCGATCCAGGCGCGACGCCCGCGGCCGAGCGATTCCAGCGCCGCCGCACGCGACTGCGCGGGCTGAGCGTCAAGGTCCCCGCCGCGGCGGTCGAGGCGCGTGTCGAGACCGTTCGCCGCGAGCTTGCGGGGATGGGCATCACGCAAGTTCAGGCGCGCCTCAACGACGGCTACGTGTCCGTGCGTGCGCGAGCAGCCGACGGACTCGCGGCGGCAGATGTCTCGTTCCGCGTGTCCGTGGTCAGCGCAGGCACGCAGCTGCGCGCGCTGGGCAGTCACGTGCGCGTCCACGGTCACCTGCCGACGCCGGGGCCGATCGTCGCCGATCGCGTGATGACGACGCTGCTGGGCGCGACCGATGTCGCGGACGTTCTCGAGCGACCGCACGTGCGCGGGCTGTGTGACGTCGAGATCGATCTGATCAGCGCGCTGCTGTGGAGCCTGATGCCACCTGCGGGTTGGCGGTTGCCGGCGGTGAGCGAGATCGATCTGGTCTACGTGCGACTGACCCGTGCCTCGATCGAGGTCGCCTTCGGTCCAAGTGGCAGTCGCGCGAGCGACGTCGGCATCCGGCCCGGCCCACTCGCACTCGCTGCCGCACATGACCTGATGCACTCGGCCGATCACCAGCTGCGCGCCGGTCACGTCGAGGAGGCGATGCGCGGCTATCGCGCACTGCTCGCCGCTGGAGGGCCCGAGCAGCCACACCTCCTCGAGCGCATCCTCGCCCTCGCGTCGGCGCGACCGGCGTGGTTCTTCGACGGACTCGAGCTCGCCCGCCAGGCGCTCGGTCGGTGGCCGCGGTTTCCGGCCGCACATGCGGCTCTTGCATCGATCACGCTCGCACAGGGCGATGCCCGCGAGGCCGCGAGTCACCTGTCGCAGCTCGCACAGCACGCGAGCGGCGATGGCGACGACGACCAAGCGGCGCTCGCCGGACTCGCCGGTGCGCGACTGCTGCGCGTGCTCGAGCCCAAGTCGGCCACACAGCTCTACGAGCTCGCCCTCGAGCACGACCCCGGCTCCGTCGAAGCAGCCGACGCCCTCGCCGACCGTCTCGCCGACGAGCAGCGCTGGCCCGAGCTCGTCAGGCTACTGCGCGCCCGTGCGGTGACCAGCGATTCACAGCGGGCGGTGGAGCTGCGCCTGCGCCTCGCCGATCTGTTCGTGCATCAGCTCGGCGATCTCGCTGGCGCGCAGCAGGAGCTCGCGGTCGCGTACGAGATCGCACCCGAAAACCCCGCCGTACACGAGATGACGGCGACGCTGCTGTCGAGCAGCAACCCCGCCGCTGCGCTCGATGCATGGCGCGAGGTCGCCCGACTCGCCGAGGTGCGCGACGATGGCCGCAGCGCCGCACGGGCGTATGCGATCGTCGGCGATCTGATCGCGAAACGGTACGCGGCCACCGACGAGGAAGAGTGGGCCGAGGCAGAGATTGCGTGGCGGAAGGCGCTCGCGATCGACCCGCTGCAGACCGACGCCATCGCCGGTCTCGCCACCGCAGCGGCCGCGCGCGGGGACCATGACGAGGCCGCCGCATTCTACGAGCGGCTGCGTGGCGCCGGGTTGCCGCAGCACACCGCCGCACGCTACGAGCTCATGCTCGCGCGCTCGCTCGTGCAGGTCGAGCGCATGGACGACGCACGCGCATCGCTGCGCCGCGCCACGCTGGCCGGCGGAGAGACGGCCGCGGAAGCCCACGCGGTGCTCGCCGAGATTGCCGAGGCTGCTCACGACAAGGAGCACGCTGCCGCCGAGCTAGATACCGCGATCACGTCGTTCGTCGGCCTCGCCGAGGAGACGGCGAGCGATGAACGTCTGTACACGCGCGCTGCCGAGCTCGCGATCATGCGCGCGACGCTGCTCGACAACGCTGGCAACGTGCTGGGTAGCGCCGACTGGGAGCGCGCCCACGATCTCGCGCAGATCCACGCGCCGGACCTCGCTCGAGAAGCCGCACGGACGATGCTAGCGCGCGCGAGAGACGCGCATGCCGAGCGCCGCTGGACCGATGCCGTGCTCGCTACCCGACCGCCGGCGATCGAGCGTGCGTCCCTGCTCGTGCAGCGCGCCGACGTGCGCCGGCGCGAGCACTCGCCCGACATCGCTGCCGCGATCGCAGATCTACACGAAGCGCTCGTGCTTGCCGCGGAAGATGCTCCCGATGCCGCCCAGATCCGGCGCCGTGCGTACCAGCTCGAGGCCGATCTGCTCGCACACGGTGGCGACGCACGCGCGCGCGCGCAGGCGTTGACCGCCCTCGCCCGGATGGCGGAGCGCGGCAATCGTGTCGAGACCGAGACCGCTGCTGCCGCCGCGTGGCTGGCTGCGAACGAGCCCGCTGCAGCGCTGCCGCACGGGGCGCGCGCCCATGCCGAGCTGGTTCCCGATGTGCCCGCGCCGCTGCGTCGCGAAGTTCTGACCACGCTTGGCGAGGCCGCGTGGCGCCAGCGTGCGTGGCCCGACGTGATTCGCGCGTATCGAGGCCTGACCGAGGATCCCCACGTCGATCCCGCGTCGGTTGGAATGTTCCGTTACCGCCTCGCGGTCGCAGGTGATCGCACGGGCGATACCCAGCTGTCGCTGCAAGCGCTCGCGCCGCTCATCGAGGGCCTGTCGCCCAATGCGAGCCGCGGCGCAGCGGATACCGCACGCGCCACGACGCCCGAGCTACGTGGCCAGGCTCTGCGGCTGTACGCCGACCTTGC
>JAYVWH010000045.1:0-3274 GCA_043786265.1 Kofleriaceae bacterium
GGCCTTGCACATGATGTTGCGATCGGTAGCGCAGCCGACGGCGGTCAGCGTGATCCCCGTCGCGAGGCCCATGCCGGCGAACGTGGTGCCGATGACGCCGCCGGCATACGCACCGTCGGCGAGGTGGCGGCCGCGTACCACGACGGAGCCCTGCGGCAGGAAGCCGACGTCGAGCATCACCCGATCGCGGGAGCGCAGCGTGACGAACTGCATCGGCGGCACGTAGATCGAGCACGGGGTCTCGCACGCCGGATGGCGATCGACGAGCACCTCCCACGGCTGCGAGCTGTTCGAGATGAAGGTCGCCTGCGTCGATCCGGGGACTGGACCCGGCGCCGGCCGTTCCGGTGCGAGCCCGCCGGATGGCGCGGCCTCGGCGGGCGGGTCCGCGGCAGGTTGGGCTTCTGCGCGACTGGTGAACATCCCCACGAGTGCCGTGGCGATCACAACGGTTCCGGGCTTCCGCATAGCTTCCTCTTATTCGACCGAGCGCGGACGGACCACGATTCCATTGTCACGGCGAAGCAGGTGCGCCGCAAGACCGATGTTGTCGTGGGTGGCGTGGGGCACGCCTCGCCCATCGGGCGCATCTCGCGGATCCGACGCACTACCCCGGGGCGCGGACGTTGGTGGCAACTTCCTCGAGGAAGTCGTCGGACGTGCTGGGCCGTCCCGCCTTCGCCGTCGGAGCGCGCGTGCTCGTCGGCGGCGGCGAGGGATCGGGCGCGATCATCGTCACGGCCTCGGACATCGCGCGCGCCGGGCGATTGCCCCAGAACCCCGAGGTCCGGGTACGCTCGTTGATCACGGTCAGCTCGGCAGTCTCGCGACGCGCGCGCGCACGCCGGGGCGGCGCAGGTTCCGGAGGAGGAGGCGCGGCCGAAGGATCGGTCGGCTTTCGCTTCACCACGCCTCATTCTACTTCAGAACCTGGCGCCGAGCGGACCGCGTAGTTCTTCAATGCACTGTGCAATCCCTGCACAGGTCTGGCGTATCGTCGCGAAGTGACGCCTGCGGTCGGTCAGATCATCCCACCCGAGCTCGCCGAGGCCGAGATCGTCGACGCCGCGGGCCTCGCCCACACCGTCGCCTCGCGCTGGGCGTCCGGTGATTGTTTGATCGTGTTCGTCCGCCGCTACGCGTGCGTGGGCTGTGCCGAGCACCTGACCGCGCTGCGCCCACGGCTCGACGAGATCGCGCAGCTCGGTGTCGAACGCGCTGTTTCTCGTGTCGTACGCGGTCAAGGAGATCCTGTGGCTGCGCGATCGTCCTCGACGGCACCGCCCGGGTGCAGCTCGCGGATGCGCGCAACGTCGAGCTCACGCACGGTGCCTTCATCGGCGAGCTCAGCTACCTGACCGGACGGCCGCCCGCGGCCGACGTGATCGCCGCCGGTCAGCTGCGCGTGGTGCGCTGGTCGAGCGGCGAGCTCGAGGACGTACCTCGCCGACGCGCCCGACACGCGGACCGCCATGCAGCTCGTGCTCGGCGCCGACCTCGCGACCAAGCTACGTGGCCGCGCGTAGCGGGTATCACTGTGCGCGGTGGACGTGGACGCGGAGCTTGTCGCCGTCACGCTCGATCGTCACGGTCCACGGCCGGCAGCACACCGCGCAATCCTCGACGAGGACACCGCGGGTATCCGGATCGACATACAGGTCGACCCACTCGTGGCAGTACGGACACCGAACCTTGACGGTGTCCTCCATCGCCGGCGCTCAGCGCGCCGCTGCGGCGGTGTCGAGACGGGCCTTCGCCCAGCCGACGCGCGCCTGCAGATTCACGTAGTCGCCGTCCTGCGGCTTGTCGCCCCACTTTGCGAGCTCCGCCTCGGCGGTGGCGAGATCCTTCTTCGCGAGCTCGGCGTCGATGTCGGCGGCCTTCTGCGCCTGCTCGACGAGGATCTCCACGGCGCCCGTGGGATCGACGCGGAGGTAGCCTGGACCGACGGCGTAGCGTGCGCGCGCCTTCGTACCAATGGTCAGGATGCCCGGGCGCAATGCAGTCAGCATCGGGATGTGTCCCGGCAGCAGCTCGAACTCGCCGAGCTCGCCCGGCGCCTGGACGCTATCGGCCTCGGTGTGCGCGACGACGCCACGCGGGGTCACCAGGTTCACTCCGAGGATCGTATTGAGCCCGGCGGCCACGACTAGGTCCTCTTCGCCAGCTCGGAAGCCTTGGTGCGGACGTCGTCGATCGTGCCGGTCATCTCGAACGCCTGCTCGGGCAGGTCATCGCATTTGCCCTCGAGGATCTCGGCGAACGAACGGACCGTGTCCTCGCGCGTGACGAAGATGCCGTCAAGACCGGTGAACGTCTGCGCGACCGTGAACGGCTGCCCCATGAATTTCTCGATCTTGCGGGCGCGCGCGACGGTGAGCTTGTCGTCCTCGCTGAGCTCGTCCATGCCGAGGATCGCGATGATGTCCTGCAGATCCTTGTAGCGCTGCAGGAGCCGCTGCACCTCGCGGGCGACCTTGTAGTGGTTCTCTCCGACGATCGCCGCCGAAAGGATCGTCGACGTGGAGTCGAGCGGATCGACCGCAGGGTAGATTCCCTTCTCGGTGATCGCGCGGTTGAGCACCGTGGTCGCGTCGAGGTGTGCGAACGCGGTCGCGGGTGCCGGATCGGTCAAGTCATCGGCGGGCACGTAGATCGCCTGCACCGAGGTAATCGAGCCATCCTTGGTCGACGTGATCCGCTCCTGGAGCTGGCCCATCTCCGTCGACAGCGTCGGCTGATAGCCAACAGCGCTCGGGATGCGGCCGAGGAGCGCGGATACCTCGGAGCCCGCCTGCGTGAACCGGAAAATGTTGTCGACGAACAGCAAGAGATCTTGCTTCATCTCGTCGCGGAAGTATTCGGCGACCGTCAACGCGGACAGGCCGACACGCTGGCGTGCTCCAGGCGGCTCGTTCATCTGGCCGAACACCAGCGCGGTCTTCGAGAGCACCGTCGAGCCGTCGAACAGCGTCGCACTGGCGAGCTCGTGGAACAGGTCGTTTCCCTCGCGCGTGCGCTCCCCGACGCCGGCGAACACCGAGTAGGAACCGGACTTCTTGGCGACGTTGTTGATGAGCTCCTGGATGAGCACGGTCTTGCCGACGCCGGCGCCGCCGAACAGGCCGATCTTGCCGCCCCGGCGGTACGGCGCCAGGAGGTCGATGACCTTGATCCCGGTCTCGAACATCTCGACCTGGGTCGACTGTTCCATGAACGTGGGCGGGGCGCGGTGGATCGGCATGAACATCGTCGCGCCGAGGGGGCCCTGCTC
>JAYVWH010000046.1:0-2128 GCA_043786265.1 Kofleriaceae bacterium
GAGAATCGCGTTGTTCGAGTGCGCGACACCGTACGCGAGCGTTTCGCAATTACCGTCGCGCTTGCTGTCGGTGAGGTTTGACTCCATCACCGAGCGAACGCCGCCGTGATAGCAGACCTTCGACGAAGCGTCGTAGCCGTTGGTGAGCAACGCACTCGCCGTGACGAGCTTGAACACGCTCGCGGCGGGCGCCCACACACCGGTGACAAGCGAGAAGTCGCGCTTGCCGTCCGTGCCGCCCTTGGTCTCCTCGGTGCGGCGACCAGCGAACGCGAGGATGCGGCCCTCGGGCGTCATCGCGACGATCGCACCGCGCGGCGCGCGCGACTGATCGAGGAGCTTCTCGGCGAGCTCCTGCAGGGCAGGGTCGAGCGTCAGCGTTGCCATGCGCCCATCGCGTAGCGGCGCGACGTAGTGGCCATCGACGAGCTGCAGCTTGTCGAGGTCGAGATCGAGCGTTCCGGCCGCGGCGACCTGCTTCGCGGTTCGTTCGGCGACGGACTGGATCGTCGGGGCTGGTGGCGTCGTCGCGGCGGCGGGCGCCATCGTGGCAGCGGGCGTCGTCTTTGCTACTCCCAGTGGAGCAGGTACTGTCTGAGCGGCCGGCACGAGCGCCGCGCCATCGAACGCGGCAGCTTCGAGTGGCGCACCAGAGATCGCTGCTGGATGCTTGGGGGCTGCGCCCGATCGCATGAACAGTCCTGCTCCAGCGAGGAGGGCGGTGAGCAGGGCCAAGCGTCGCATGAGTCCTGGATGTAGCCGCATCTGCTCGCAGGCACAAGAACTTTGCAGTACGGTCACTTCCGCTGCCCCGATGTCGAAACGGCTTCTAGTTCTGCTGCTTGCCACCGCGTGCTCGCGCAAGCCCGCGCAAACCACGCCGACAGCCGTCCGGCTGCCAACGCCCAGCGTTCAGGTCGGAGCGTGTGCCGAGCCGGGCCGCGATGGCGTGATGGGCGGCTCGCCCAAGGTCGATCGCGCGGATCGCGATCTCGATAACGACGGCCGGCCCGAAGCGATCGTGGTCGATCGTTCGATGTGCACCGCGGAGGGCAACTGCTACTGGAACGTGTTCACGCCCGGACACGAGGTCGGCGAGTGCGCGCGATACGCTGGAACGTTTCAAGCCGCAGCGCTCGAGACGATGCCGCAAAGCGGCGATGACAACATGCGCGACGTGCGCGGCTACTGGAACCTACACGGCGGCCGGCTGCTCCTGCAGGAGTACCGATTCTTGCGTGATGGTTATCAGATCGTCGCCACATTGCTGTGTAAACGCGCCACGGATGACCGCCTGGATTGCGCCGACACAAATGAGTGATCGGTCCGAATTCCTGATAGAATCTCCGATGGGTGAGCGATACCGGCCGTAACAAGACCGTCGTCACCGCGATCTCGAAGATCAGCGATAGACCGGTGGCCAAAGAGGCCTGTCTGGTCGTCATCTACGGGCTGGAGTTGGGCAAGAAGTTCAACCTCAACCGCCCCCAGATCATCATCGGCCGGTCGTCGAAGGCCGACATCCAGATCGACCAGGAAGCGGTCTCCCGCAACCACTGCAAGATCATCAACACCGGCAACGCGATCATGCTTCGCGACATGGGGTCGACCAACGGCACCTACGTCAACGACGAGATGATCGACGAGTACGTGCTGCGCGATGGCGACTTCATCAAGGTCGGCCGCGTCATCTTCAAGTTCCTCAGCGGCAACAACATCGAGAACGCCTATCACGAGGAGATCTATCGGCTCACCACGGTCGATGGCCTCACGCAGATCTTCAATCGCCGCTACTTCGTCGAGACCCTCGAGCGTGAGATCGGTCGCGCCCTGCGCTACCGGCGTGACCTGTCGCTCATCATGTTCGACATCGATCGGTTCAAGGGCGTCAACGACAGCTTCGGGCACCTCGCGGGCGATCACGTGCTCAAGCACCTGGCGTCGGTGATCAAGACGCGGATCCGGCGCGAAGACGTGCTCGCGCGCTACGGCGGCGAGGAGTTTGCGATCGTGCTACCCGAGATCGACCACTACAACGCGATGCAGTTCGCGGACAAGATCCGCAAGCTCATCGAAGCGGCGGAGTTCAAGTTCGAAGATGCGATCATCCCGGTGACGGTCTCGATCG
>JAYVWH010000047.1:0-1846 GCA_043786265.1 Kofleriaceae bacterium
CACTGACAATCCCAGGGCGATCGCAAGCGGGCGTCGGTAACTCGGCAGCTGACTCGCTGTGAGGAACGCGCCGCCCACGTGCGACGCGAACAGAAGGCCGAGCGCCCAGGCAGAGCTCGTCACGATCCACACCGCCCAGCATCCGCCGCTCACACATGCGGAAGTGACCGCCACCCAAAGGACACGGTCACGAACGCGCATGATCCGTCCCGTGGGCAACGTGCATTGCGGTCGCGACCTCGCGTGGAGCACGTGCGAGGGATCCCGTGGCCCAGCGCGCGACCTGCGCGAGGTCCTGGCGGACTGCGCTGCACAGCGCCGTGAGTGGGACGCGGCGCAGCGCGATCACGCCAAGTAGCTGACCGTCGGCCGTGATGAGCGGCGCCACGAGATCGCTATCATCGGCTTGCACTCCCGGCACCTCGTGCGCCGCAACCGTCGTGGCGCGTTCGATGGCCGCAACGGCCGTGAGGTCGCGAAACACCGCTGGCGGCGTCGGCCGAGCAGCGTTCCATCTTCCGCGCGAGGATAGAGTTCGCAACCGGCCAGAGGCGTCGAAGAGCTGCACGAATCCGGCTGCGGCGCCGGTCCGGGCAAGGGCGAGATCGAGCGCAGCCAGCCCTGTGCCGCACGGATCCCGCTCGTTCATGCGAATGGCGATGTCGGTCAAGAAGGCCAACGACG
The DNA here is from genome assembly GCA_043786265.1 of Kofleriaceae bacterium. Taxonomy (GTDB): domain Bacteria; phylum Myxococcota_A; class Polyangia; order Haliangiales; family Haliangiaceae; genus JABFXX01. The sequence continues at coordinate 685 of JAYVWH010000047.1, forward strand.
TGGCGCTTCGATCGCAGCGGGCGCGCAGCTCCAGTGCCGCCTCGGCAAGCTCGGCCATCCCGGCCACGGCATCGGTGGCGCGGAGCTCGGCTGTTGCGAGCCGCTGCGCGAGCTGCATCTTCCGTCGCACGTGGGCGGCACCGACGACCGCCACCGCGACCGCGGCGACAAGCGCGACGAGGTCGCCGATACGTCCGGTGCGAGCCAGCGTTGCCGCACCACTACCCCCGGACAACCACTCCGCGCCGAGGAGTGAAATCGCCAGCACAGGAATCGAGAGAAGTCCGCGTGCGCCGTTGCGCGCTGCGAGGACCAGGGCGATGCACCACACCGGATGGATCGCGAGGTTGGTCAGTGCTGGGTCTATCGGATTCGCGATTAGAGCAAGGCACGCCCCAGCGATCGCGGCCGCGGCGAGCTCGCGAAGAAACCCACTTGTCACAGGTTGGTCAGAGATCGACATGATAGGTCATCCATCCCGAACGCCTGTCGCCCGTCAGGGCGTGAGCGCTCTCTTTTGCGAAGTCCAACGTGAGCGAAAACCGCGAACGAACGCTCGTAGCAAGCCAGAGTGCGATGCCGGCGCGAGCAAGGAGCAGATTTCGTTGCCAGTCACGACCGCCGCCGCCGCGCGCTTCGAACGCCACCCGACCGCGCGCGACCGCCTTGCGCGCGGTTAGCGACAGCTCATCGATCGAGCCACGATCAGCCAGCGACAGCCGCGCGGCGAACCGAGCATCAGACTCGGCCCACAGCTCGTAGTGTCGATAACCGATCACGACAGAATCGGAGAAGGACGCTGGATGCAACAGCTCGTCGTCGAGCGTCTCGCCGGCCGCTTCGTGTGAAAAGTTCGTCCATAGCGCAACGTCAGCGCCACCCCACAGGAGTACTTGGGACGCGAGCGCACTTTCGCCCATCGGTTCGCCGAGGCGAAGCTGGCGCACCTGCGCGCCTGTGTCGGTGACGAGTCGGCCCCCCAGTAGTGTTCCGAAAATGTGGGTCGTCACCGCGTCGACGCGACCGGCTTCGACGATGGCGCGCGGTGTCTCGCGCCAGGTCGATCCGAGCTCGGCATCCAACCCGAGCTCGGCGTGACCATCGAGCACCTTGCTATTGACGCTACCGAAGGCACCCGCAAGCACGCGCGACGCGACGCCCG
>JAYVWH010000048.1:0-4656 GCA_043786265.1 Kofleriaceae bacterium
ACCGGTCGGCGGAGACCCGATTCCGTCCGACCCGCTTGGATTCGTAGAGCTGCCGATCGGCGCGCTCGAACGCGGCGGAAAGCTCCTCGCCATCGGCGATCTGCACCACGCCCACCGATACCGTCATCGGTCCGGTCGGGCTGACTGAAATCTCCACCGCCCCCCGCACCCGTTCGCAGAACGCGACCGCACCATCGAGTCGTCCGGGTAGCACCGCGAGCATCTCGTCGCCTCCCCAGCGGGCGATCGTATCGCCACCTCGAGCCTCTTGAACCAGCGCCCGCGCGACCACGCAGAGCACGGCATCGCCGGCGGCATGCCCGTAGCCGTCGTTGATCGCCTTGAAGTGGTCGATCTCTTTGGCGGCGGGTTACGGGTGATCCAATCGCGGCCGCATCGTGAACCACCCGGGCGGAGGACCAGGTCGCCGGAAGCGGCGGGATGTTGATCCACCACCACCTGTCACGGTGACCTCAGATCAGAAGGGCCACGCGTCGGGTGGAACGCGTGCGAGGTACTGGCGATGAGCGTCGATGGTGGCGAGGAGACGCCCGCACTGGTCGACGAGTTTGGCGGCGGTAGCGGTCTCCGCGGAGTCATCGGATCGAGGCTCGCGAGACAGCTCGGGGTACGTCTTCACGAGGGCGCGCATGGCGATCTCGACGGTGGCCTCGAGAGCGGCGAGGCCAGCAAGCTGGTACTTGCGTGGGTTTCGCGTCATGGGGCGGGCTCCTGGATCAGGTCGCCGGAACGCGCTCGGCAGCGCGGGTCTTGGCGACGTGCTGACGCCAGCTCGGCCCGTCGATGTCGATGCGAATGGCGTGCATGGCGAGGCGGTCGAGGATCGCGGCGGTGAGCGTGGCGTCGCCGAGGTAGCGGCCCCAGTCGCTGAGCGCGATGTTCGAGGTGATCGCGGTCGAGACGTGACCGTGGCGACGATCGATGAGGTTGTAGAGGGTGTGCGCGGCCGTCGGTTCGTCGGCGCGCTTCTTGACCTGGCCGAGGCCAACGTCGTCGATGACAAGCAGTTCCGGGCGCGCCCAGCCCTTGAGACGGCGCGCGTAGGTCCCGTCGGCGAGGCCGGCGTGGAGGTCGTCGAGAAGATCGACGCAGCGGGCGTAGCGCATGCGGATCCCCTGCTCGCAGGCGCGCAGTGCAAATGCCTTGAGGAGGTGGCTCTTGCCGGTGCCGTTCTTGCCGGTGATCACGAGGTCGTCGCGCCGGCGCACGAAGTCGAGGCGTGCGAGCTCGAGGACGAGCGCCTTGTCGAGGCTCGGCTGGAAGTCCCAGTCGAACGCCTCGAGTGCCTTGCGCTCGACGAGCCCGCTGGTGTCGATGCGTCGCGCGACGCGCTGCTCGAGCTTGTGTGCGGCCTCGACGCCGAGCACGTGCTCGAGGAGCGCCGTCGCGCCGGGGCGCTCGCGGGCGGCCCACGCGAGTCGGTCGTCGAGCTCGTCGCGGGTGCGGGTCAATCCAAGGAACTCGAGGTGTCTCCGGAGTCTCTCGAGGACGAGGTCGTCGTCTCCTTGTCCGCGCTCTCGCGGTTTGCTTCGGTCGGTGTCGTTTCGCTTGGCCATGGTGTCGTCTCCTCTGTGCGCGACCGCGACGCGGAGGTGAGGGGAAGGCGGTCGTACTCGGTGAGGTCACGCGGCGCGGTGCGCACGTGACCGAAGGTCTCTTCGAGGCGGCGGGCCGTGTCCTCGGCGACGTACTCGTCGAGCGTCCGCGGCAGCGCGCGCGCGGCGAGGATGCGCTCGACGGTGGCGTGGTCACGTGCGCCGTACGCCGCGGCATGACCGAGCGCGCGATCGATCTCGTCGGTGTCGTAGCGCTCGCGGAGGAGCAAGATCTGGCGCGCATGCGTGCTCCACACGCGTGGCGTGTCGACGAGGCTCATCAGGCGAAAGAACTCGGCGGCGTGCTCGCCCATGTTGTCGAACGCGATGTGGAGCTGATCGAGATCAATCGGTGCCCGGCGCTGTGGCGCTGGGTGCAACCCGGCGGGATCGAGCTTGAGACCCGCACCGCGAGGGCCGAGCTCGTGGCGAGCGACGCACGTCAGATCGGCGGCGTAGACGAACAACTCGCGCTGCGTGATGCGCACCGGCAAGAGGTCGGTGACATGGTCGTAGGGGATGGCGTAGTGGTTTCCTCCCCAGGCGACGAAGCCGTCGATGCCGCAGACTCGATAGACGACGCGTGCGGTGTCGTAGGAATGCCGCGGCAGCGACACGAGATGGTCGCGCTCCTCGGCGAACCTCTCGAGTGCGGTGCGCTTGTCGAGGACGCGATAATCGACGATGTGCTCGAGCCAGTGCGCGAGCTGGGCGCGCATGTCGTCGAGGTCGCGAAACTCGCGGCCGTTGAGAAACGATCGCTCGACCTCCCAGAACGAACGCTCCGTCCGAGGCTTGTCGTTGGGGTGCCCACGACGAACCGCGACCGGCCGGAACTCGTAGTGGCTCGAGAACGCGAGGAAGCGCGGATTGTAGATGGGCTGATTGCACTCCCAGCGCAGCACCACCGGCTTCTGGCTGTCGTACTTGCACTCGTGCGCGCAGGCCCCGAACCGCGCGAAGGCGCGATCGTGGCCGTCCATCAGCGCATGCAGGTCATTGGACTCGTAGAGCTCGAAGAACTTCCGCTTGCTGGTGACCAGCACGTACGACAGCGCCTGGATCACCGCGGTCTTGCCGGTGGTGAAGCGCACGGTGTACGGGGACCAGTCACTCTCGGCCATCTTGCCGGGCCCGTAGTCGGGCGTGGTCAGGCTCGGCGTCGGCCGCGCGGGCGGGCGCAACGCGCGCACGTGCCGCTTGACGCCGGTGTAGCCACCGTCGAAGCCCTCGTCGCGCAAGATCTCGAACACGCGCTGCGCGGTGATGTCGGCGAACCGCGCCATCAGCTCGGCGATCCGCGATCGCCATGTGTCGATCTTCTTCGCGCGAGGTGCACGCGACGGGCGTGGCGTGATCGCGACTTGCTCGGTGGCACGGCCGAGCGCGTGCGCCGCAAGCACCGTGCGGATGGTATTGCGGCTCACGCCGAGTGCGCGCGCGATCGCGCGTCTCGACTCGCCTTGCTTCGCGAGCAGCGCGGCCTGGTGGACGAGCTCTTCGCGATTGCGCCACGCGGTCACGCGACCTCCTTCGTGCCGGTCACGGTGCGAATGACCCCGTCGAGCGCGCGCAGCACGGGTGAGAGCTGTGCGAGCGCGTCGTGCATCAGCTCGGCCGCGGCCGGCGCGAACACGGCGAGCGGCGTCGAGAGTAGGCGCGCTTCGAGCCGTGCCGCGATCTCGCGGACACGTAGGATGTCGAGGCTCATCCGATCGACGTCGCTGCGTGCCACACGCGATGGTCGCGGTCCCGGCGGTGTGCCGATCACGCGGCCATCGAGCCGGCGCGCGAGGAGCGCCTCGCACGCGGCGGCGTCTGGCTGATGGAGGGCGTCGTCGACCAGTGCCTCGGTCTGTCGGACCGTCAGGCCGCGACGCACCACGACGGCGCTCGCCGCCAGCTGGTTGCCACGTGGCAACCGACTCACCGCGACCGCCGCACGCGGCGCGATGAGCCCGAGACGCACGTCGATCTGCACGCTCGGATCGAGTGCCTCGACCAGCATCAGCCGGCGCCAGACCCAGCTCTTGTGCCGACTCATTCGCCGCGCGATCTCGGGCTGGGACACGCGGTCCTCGCGATAGAGCGAGCGCACCACCCACGCCTCCTCGAGCTCGGTGAGCCCGCGCCGGTCGTGCAACTCGCGCAGACGCAGCTTCGCGTCTATCGAGCTGACGTCGTCGATGCGCGCGATCAGGGTCCCCCAGCCGAGCGTACGCGCCGCACGAACTCGCTTGAAACCGTCGATGATCTCGAGGCTGCCGGGCTCTCCGAACAACGTCAGCGCAGAGAGCTGCCCGTGCTCCTCGAGTGATCGACGCACGGTCGCGAGCGCCGCAGCGTCACACAGCCGCAGCGTCGAGAGCCGCTCGCCGAGCGCCGCGATCTCGACCAGCCGCGTGTCGGCGTGCAGCGGATGCATCGCGCCACTTCAGCCATCACGACGTGTCGAGTCCAGGCTCACGCGTGACCGGCCTCCACCGCCGCGGCCGAATCGCCCATCACCTCCACCACTTGCCTGCCGAGGCTCACGCGTGACAGCCGCTCCGGATCGCCAGAATCTCGGGCGCATCGCCGCAGAACTCCTCGCAAATCACGCACGAGGGTGGCGCGTGACAGCGCCAACGCCTGATCCACGATTTCACCCACTTCTCCTCGGGATAACAGCGGCTTGGGAGCCGAGGGTGGCGCGTGACATCCGGAGTCCAGCGACCGCCGAGCACGGCTCGCTCGCTGGCGATCTCGCTCCTCCTCGCGGACCTCAACCAGCTCGCGAAGACGACGCCTGCGAGCAAGCTTCTGATCACGCGCGCTTCGGCACCGCGCGCCACACACGCACTGCGTCGCAATCGCCGAGGCCGCTACTTCGAACGACTTCCGGCATTCGGTACATCGACGGCGCATCTCCGGAGCGTGCCCGCCCGCCGACCCCGGGCCGTCATGCAGACACGTGGATCACGATCCCGCCGCGCGTCACCAGCCGGCCTGGACCACGATCCCGCCGCGAAGTGGATCCGTCTTAGGCCGCCGCTGAAGC
>JAYVWH010000049.1:0-5739 GCA_043786265.1 Kofleriaceae bacterium
CCTCGCGGGACGACTAACACTACTGTGTAGTCGTAAGTGGCTGAGCTTTCTGGGCGTGCTCGTGGCACGTGCTCGTGCAGCTCACCCTATCCGATCGAACACACACCGCTTTCTGCCAGCCGATCGGGTACGGCCTCGCCGCGCTCGGCGATGGCGAGATGGCGAGTCAGCTGCGCAGGGCAGCACGGTCGATCAATCTCAATATCGCCTACGCAGGATCAACACAGCCGAACTCTGGGGTTAGCTCAAGCGGTCGTCGCGCTACGCAGCTTGAGCACTTGCTCGGCCGACCCGAGGACGACCAGTGTCGTGCCAGGACCGAGCTTGATGTCCGCGTCGGGGTTATACGTGAAGGTGGGGTCGTTCGCGGGACGAACGGCGAGCACCGTCATGCCGTACTTCTCCCGAATGCGCGCTTCGCGCAGCGAGCTGCCAATTGCGTCGGTGGTGTCGCCGAGCGTCACCTCCTCGATGCGATAGGTCGCGCGCGTATCGCGCATCATCTCGTCGAGGAAGCGGACGACGGAGGGGCGCAGCATCTCGGACACCAGCCGCAGACCGCCGATGTAGTTTGGCGACACGACGGCATCGGCGCCCGCCTTCTTCATCTTCTCGACGTGCGACATCTCGGCGCAGCGCGCGACGATGCGGAGCTTCGGATTATCCTGACGCGCCGAGACCGTCAGGTAGAGGTTGTCCTTGTCGGATGACAGCGCGGCGACGAGGCCGGTGGCCTCCTGGATATTGGCCTGCATCATCACGTCATCACCGGTCGCATCACCGACGATGAACGCGTACTTCGCGCCCGGGTGCTTGTCCGCGATGTCGCGGAGGAGCTCCTCGTTGACGTCGATCGCGATCACCGGCCGGCCAGTCTTGAGCAGCTCGTCGATGACGTTCTTGCCGGTCGATCCAGCGCCACACACGATCACGTGATCCTTCATCGCCTTCATCCGTTTCTTGAGCTTGTTGGCGGCCAGAACATTGCGCAGATCACCCTCGACGACGAACGCGGTGACCATCGATGCGAAGAACACGATGCTGCCGGTGCCGAACAGCAGCAGCAGCATCGTGAACTGCCGCGCGTGGTCGACCTTGTCCATGTTGGACAGCGTCTCGCCGTACCCCACGGTGGTGACGGTGATGACCGTCATGTAGAGGCAGTCGCCAAACGCCCACTGCCCCCGGCCGATCGTGTAGTAGCCGGCTGCGCCGCCGATCACGGTGACAAACAGGAGCACGATGCCCGCGAGCAGGCGTTTCTTGAGCGACCCCGGCATCGACCCGCCCGCACTCTACCCCAACGCGCTCTCACCCTGGTAAACCCCCAACCATGCAGCTCCTCGCAAGCCACCTCGCCGGGACCTGGTCCGCCGGGTCGGGATCGCGCACGACCCTCGTCAACCCCGCGACAGAAGCTGTCCTCGCCGAGGTATCGAGTGGAGGGCACGACCTCGTGGCGGCGTTCGCGCACGCCCGCGGCACGGGCGCCCGCGAGCTGGCGGGCATGACGTTCGCGCAGCGGGGCCTCTTGCTGGCGGCGCTCGCCAAGGCCATTCACGGCGCACGCGAAGAGCTGATCGCACTCGCGGTCGCCAACGGCGGCAACACGCGCAGTGACGCCAAGTTCGACATCGACGGTGGCGCGGTCACCCTCTCCCACTACGCCGAGCTCGGCACCAGGCTCGGCGCGACGATGATGCTCGCCGATGGCGACCCGATCCAGGTCGGCCGTACCGCGCGAATGGCCGGTCAACACGTGTGGGCTCGCCGCCCCGGCGTCGCGGTTCACATCAACGCGTTCAATTTCCCCGCGTGGGGCCTGTGCGAGAAGCTGGCGTGCGCGCTCCTCGCCGGCATGCCGGTGATCACCAAGCCCGCGACCGCGACAGCGATGGTCGCGCATCGCCTCGCGCAGCTGTTCGAGCCGCTACTGCCAGGCGGTGTGCTGCAGACACTGATTGGCCCCGCCGGCACGCTCCTCGACAACGTCGGTCCCAATGACGTCGTCGCGTTCACCGGTGGCAGTGCGACGGCGAAGTCGCTGCGCGCCAAGCTCGCCGGGTCGAGCGCACGACTCAACATCGAGGCCGACTCGCTCAATGCGGCGGTCCTCGGCCCCGACGTCGATCTCACGAGCGAGACCGGCGCGCTGTTCCTCGGCGACATCGTGCGCGACATGACGCAGAAGACCGGGCAGAAGTGCACGGCGATCCGGCGCGTGCTCGTCCCCGACACTCGCTTCGCGGAGGTCTGCGACGCCATGAAGGAACGCCTCGCCTCACTTGCCGTTGGCGACCCGTCGCGCGAGGACGTGCGCATGGGGCCGGTGTCGACCGCCGCCCAGCGCGACGACGTGCGCGCCGGTATTGCACGCCTCGCGGCGGTCACCGACAGCGTCCACGGTGGGACCGGCGACGTCACTCCGATCGGCGTCGAAGCGGGCAAGGGCTTCTTCGTCGGGCCCGTCGTGCGCTCGACGAAGGCGCCGATGGACTGCGCACCGCTCAACGAACACGAGGTGTTCGGCCCGGTGTCGACCGTTGGTTCGTACGACGGCAGCGCCGCATTCGCCGCCGCGTTCATCGCGCGCGGTGAGGGCTGCCTCGTCAGCTCCGCCTACTCCGACGACCGCGATTGGGTCGCAGGCTTTGTCGGTGCGGCGGCGCCGTGGGCGGGCCGGTTGTTCCTCGGTTCGCAGAAGATGGCGGCGCAATCGCCTGGCCCGGGCACCGTTCTGCCGTCGCTGCTGCACGGAGGACCTGGCCGCGCCGGTGGTGGCGAAGAGCTCGGCGGCGAGCGTGGACTGCACTTCTACATGCAGCGCTGCGCCCTCGAGGGTGACGCGAGCATCCTGAAGTCGCTACTGGGCGGCTGATGCGCGCCGCGATCGTCATCGCGTTGCTGCTGCCGGCGGCGTGCAGCTCGAAGTCGGCATCGGCGCTGTCCGCCGACGATCGCGAGTCTGCGATGGGCGCGGCCAAGCAGTGCACTGACACGGTCGACTCGCTCGCGCCGAGTTACCAGATGATCGGCCCCAAGCTCGCCGTCGCGCTCAAGATGAATCCCGAGGAGGCGCGGCGACTGATGCGCGACTCGGTCGAGCTCCTGATCTCGACCCGCGAGATGCTGTGCAACATCTCTGCAGTGACCGTCAAAGGTGTCCTCGACAAGTCGCCCGCGGACGCGCAGATCGCGCCGGCCTACGTGCGCGTGCAGGCCGCCCTCGCCCGTCTGTCCAAGGTACGTACCGCCTACGACCAGCTCCTCGGTGCCGCGACCGCAGCCGCGCCCCGCGAATACGTCGACGAAGCGGCCTTGCTCGAGCGCCTTACCGAAGCCCTCGTCGGCCACTGACCCAGTAGCCTTGGCTCTCTGGCCGCGCATCGGCGCTTGTCGCGGAAGTATAACCTGGTTATACTTCCGCGATGAAGACGGCCGTCTCCCTGCCGGATCCATTGTTTTCCGAGGCTGAGCGCGTGGCGGAGCGGCTCGGCCTGTCTCGCAGCGAGCTCTATGCTCGCGCGATCGCCCGGTTCGTGCGGGAGCATTCTGGCGAGGCAATCACCGATGCAATCAATCGGGCGTTGAAGAATGATCCCGTGACACCGGATCCCGTGCTCGCACGCATTCAGTCGCGGTCTCTCGGTGCCGACGAAGGCTCGTTCTCCGAATGGGTCAGCCCAAAGACAGCGCGTTCGCGAGGAAAAAAAACACGTGGATGAGATCCGGCGCGGCGAGGTGTGGTGGGTCGACCTGACGCAGGAACCTCGCGGTTCCGAACCCGGTTTCCGAAGGCCCGTTGTGGTGGTTCAAGATGATTACTTCAACCGAAGCGCGATCTCTACGATTGTCGTGATCGCGGTGACTCGCAAGGTCGCGCTCGCAAAGCTGCCGGGCAACGTACTCCTTGCGCGAAGTGAGGCCGGGCTCAAGCACGACTGCGTCGCGAACGTGAGCCAACTGCTCACTGTCGACCGAACGTTCTTCGCAGATCCGGGACACCCACTCGGCGTGCTGTCGAAGGCAACGATGAAGCTCATCGATAACGGCCTTAGCCTCGTGCTCTCGCTCTAGAGCCCCCCAAACAAGATCCGGGCTCTACGGGTTGGGGCCGGGGTAGGACAGGGCCAACAGCTGATCACTGCTGGCTCGGGCGGCGCGGCCGCGGACCGATCGCGGCGGGCGCCTCGGGATCCGGCTCGAGGAGCGGCATCAAGTTGCACAGCTCGCGCGACACGTGCTTGCAGCGGTGACGCACGAAGTCGGTGGCGTAGGGCTCGGCGAGCAGCACGACGATGGCGGCGTCGTACCAGAAGCTCATCGCGTAGGCGTCGGGGTCGATGATCTCGCCGTGCGAGCTACCGGGGGCGTGCGTGGACAGGGCACGCCGAGAAAGGAACGGCCAGCGCGAGGCCTCGAGCTCGTCAGGCGTGCGCGCCGATGCGATCAGCTTGGTGCCCTTGATGACAAAGGCATTGCTCGCGCGATCGATCGATGCGAGCGCCTGCATGTACTTCTCGATCTGCTCGACGACGCGGCTACCGTGGGTCACGATGCCTGGAGCGACGGTGATCTCGGGAAGGCGGGAGACTTCCCAGCGACGACGAATCGCGCGCAGCTGGCGCGTGATCTTATCGAACGCACCTTCGATGTCGTAGTCGCGACTCTGGTCGTCGTTCGAGACGCGCGTGGGGAGCTCGACGCGTAGATACTCGCCGCCACCGAGCGCGAGGGTCCGGGCCGGGACACCGAGCCGCGTGTTGGTGTCGTCGTCGACGATGCGTGCGGACACCGCGCCGGTCCCTTCGACGAGCTCTTTGAGCGCTTCGCGGACCTCGTCGTCGATCATGGTGGCAGGAGCGAGCTGGAGATCATGGTGGTTGGCTGCGGATAGAACAGGTAGTTGGCGATCGACGGCTCACCACCGAACAGGTCACGCCAGGTGCCCGCGGAGAAGCCCGGCGGGGCATGGGCAATCTCGCCGAAGTCGACGTGGAGCAGCTCGTAGGCCGGCAGGATCGCGACGAGCTTCTGCATGCGCGATAGCAGCGGCGCATCGTAGACGCCCGCCCGGGGCTGCTCGCGCACCAGCCAGCCTGCGTCGCCGCGCACGAGGTCAACCGCGATCTGCTGGACCGCGGCCACGCGCGCACGCTGGCTGACCACCACGCGAAGATACTGTTCGTTGATGGGTGCGTCGGAGTGCGACCACTCGTCGGGGATGGCGACGCCGTGATCGCGAACCTGAACGACGCACGGCGTGCGGCCGAGCGCGAGCACGTAGATGTAATCGCAGGGCTCGTCGTCGCCGCCCTCGCGCACGAATGTCGCGGCGCCTAGCTCCTGGGCAAGCTCGTCGGCGAGCGCATCGAGCTCCTCGCGTGGCATGCCATTGGCCTGCATGTCGTCGGGCTCGCCCCACGTCTTGGTCGGATACAGCTCCTCGAGTGCGCGGTCGACCGACTCGAGCATCGCGCCCTTGCGATGATCACAACCCACTTTACCCTTGCAGTTCGTGCAGCCGCCCATTGCCTAACCTTAGCCCAGGATGGCTCTACAGGCTGCCGCGTTCGCTCGGCGGCAGCGATAGTCCGAAACCTTCGTGCAACGTGCGGACCGCCAGCTCGGCGTACTTGCGAGCGATCACGCACGAGATCTTGATCTCGCTCGTCGAGATGAGCTGGATGTTGATGCCCTCCGCGGCGAACAGCGTGAACATCGTCTTCGCGATGCCTG
>JAYVWH010000050.1:0-4414 GCA_043786265.1 Kofleriaceae bacterium
GTGACGCCCTCCGGCGTCGGCATCGGACTGGGTTGGGAGACAGACTAATGCCGTCGCTTCGCATGACCGCACCGGGACAATCGCCGACGGTGTTCAACCTCCACAAGAAGATCACGTCGCTCGGGTCAGGCCCCGACAACGACATCGTGCTGCCCGATCCGCTGGTGCAGGATGGCTTCGCGATCCGGTTCGACGGCCAGATCTACACGGTGCTCGCGCTCAAGAAGACGGACTTCGTCGTCAACGGCAAGAAGCGCAGCAAGCACAAGCTGATCCACGATGACCGCCTGGTGATCGGCAGCTGCGAGCTGCGGTTCGTGATGCTCGACGAGCAGGCGCCGACCGCCGAGGAAGCCGGCGAGACAATCGCCGACATCGACGCGTACACCAAGCTCTACGAGTTCTCCGAGCGGCTGATCCACCAGCGCGACCTCGGCGAGCTGCTCGATGCGCTGATGGATGCGGTGGTCGAGATCACGAATGCGGACAAGGGCTTCCTCGTGCTGCTCGAGGGCGAGACGGTCGACGTCAAGGTTGCCCGCAACGTCAACAAGGAGAACATTGCCGATGCCGTGAGCCAGCTGTCGGACTCGATCATCGCGAAGGTGATCCGCTCGCGAAAGCCGGTGATCGTCTCCGATGCGATGCGCGACGACGAGTTCTCCGCGGCCAAGAGCGTCATGCAGCTCAAGGTCTCGAGCGTGATCTGCGTGCCGCTGCTCGATCGCGGCCGGCTGCTCGGTCTGATCTACGTCGGCAACGATTCGATCCGCGACCTGTTCCAGAACGACACGCTGCGCGTGCTCTCGATCTTCGCGTCGCAGGCCTCGTTGATCGTCGCCAACGCCCTGCTCCTCAACGAGCTCAAGGTCGACAACAAGCGGTTGACCGATCGCCTCGAACAGTACCGGTTCGGCGAGATCGTCGGTACCAGCCCGCCCATGCAGGCGGTATTCCGCAAGGTCGAGAAGATCAGCGCCACCGACATCTCGGTCCTGATCACCGGCGAGACCGGTACCGGCAAGGAGCTGATCGCGCGAGAGGTCCACAACCGCTCGCCGCGCGCCGGCAAGCCGTTCGTCACGATCAACTGCGGCGCGATTCCCGAGAACCTGCTCGAGAGCGAGCTGTTCGGTCACGTCAAGGGTGCGTTCACCGGTGCCGTCGCGAACAAGCAGGGCAAGTTCCAGGCGGCCGATGGCGGCACGCTGTTCCTCGACGAGATCGGCGAGATGCCGATCGAATTGCAAGTGAAGCTGCTGCGCGCGATCCAGGAGAAGGTCGTCTATCGCGTCGGCGATACGCGCCCCGAGACCTGCGACATCCGCATCCTCGCCGCGACCAACCGTGACCTCGAGAAGGAGATCGCCGGCGGCCGGTTCCGCGAAGACCTCTACTACCGGCTCAACGTGGTGCAGCTGCATTTGCCGCCGCTGCGCGTGCGAGGTGACGACGTGCTCGTGGTCGCGCGCTATCTATTGTCGCGCTACTCGCGCGAGTACGACGCGAAAGTCAAAGGCTTGTCGCCCAACGCCGCTGTTGCGATCCGCAAGCACAACTGGCCAGGCAACATCCGCGAGCTCGAGAACCGGATCAAGAAGGCCATTATCCTGTGCGACTCGACCGTGATCGGTCCCGACGACCTCGGGCTGACCGGCGACGTGCTGCCACAGATCCTGACGCTGTCCGATGCGAAGGATAAGTTTCAGCGCGACTACATCAACGAGGTTCTCGCGCTCAACAACGGCAACCGAACCAAGACCGCGCGCGACCTCGGCGTCGACCCTCGCACTGTGTTTCGTCACCTCGAGAAGGAATCGGACGACGGCAGCGAATCCCCGCCGTCAGACCCGGCCGTCTGATTTGGTGTGATCTGCGCTTCGTTTGCGTGCCCCCGCCCATGACACCCATGTCCCAATCGACCCGCCATACCCACCCGCCCGCGCGCGCTAACTGCGCGTGGTCACGAGGAGGAACGCCCCTGGCGCGGCCGGTGCATGGCATGGGCATGGTCATGGTCCGTGGTCTGGTGCTTGCTCTGATGTTTGCCGGCTGCATCATCCCGCCGTCGCTGTCCGTCGATACGACGGATGCGGGCGCGAACTCGGCCCCGGCAATCGTCAGCGTGCGCGCCGATGGCGTCGAGCTGCCAGAGTTCTCGACGGTCACGTTCGAGCGCGGCCTCGGCACGCTGAACCTCACCGTTCACGACACCGATCTCGACGACACGCTGTTTTGCAAGGTGTTCGTCGACTACAACAACCCGGACCAGACGCCGCCGCGCGCGAGCAGCGAGACCGCCGGGCACACCGTTCAGCGCTCGTGCACGCTCGCGCTTGCCGGCCTGTGCCAGACACACGACATCGGCGTGCAGCGCCTGATGCAGGTGCTCGTGTTCGATAGCCCGGTCCTCGACACGGGTGAGCTGCCGCTCTACCAGGCGATGGCCGCAACGTCCGGCGGACTGACGACCGGCCGGACGTACTTCTTGCGCTGCGTGGAGCCGCAGCAATGAAGGGCGTTGCCGTCATCGCGCTGCTCGCTGGCTGCCTCGAGGTCCCGACGGGCCCTGGCCAGGAGTGCACGAAGAGCAGCGACTGCGACAGCGGCGAGACGTGCAGCGCCGGGCTCTGCTACGGCAATCCGCCGCCCGGCATGTTTGCCGCGACGCTGTCCGCTCCGAGCTCGCGCGATGATGTGGTCGCGACCGAGCTCGCCAATGTTTCGCTGCCCCAGGACGGCTGGCTCGGCGAGATCCAGCTCGAGCGGCCGGTGACGATCAGCGGCCGCGTCGAGGCCTACTGCGCGGTCGGCAACCAGATGTGCCGCACCGCATCGATCGGCGCGCAAATCCGGATGACCCGTCCCTCGCGCATTCCAGGGGCACCGGCGGTGCGCTTCTCGGTCCAGTCCAAGCCCGAGCTGCCGCGCGGCACCGACTCGTTCCAGCTCCGCGTGCCGCGCACGCTGCCGAACGACGAGCCGTGGACCGTGACGATCGACCCCGAGGGCGGTGGCGACAAGCCCGCGGCCGATGGTGGAACCGATCCGGCCGAGCTCGTCCCGCCACGCCGCCTCGCTCTGTACGCGACCGACGACCGCGAACACCAGACGTACACGCTCGGCGATCCGGATCCGGTCGTGATCACGGGCAGCCTGCGCGACGCGTTCTCCAACTCGCTCACCAAGTATCGCGTCGTCGCGCTCGGGCGCTGGGAAGGCGAGACATCGACAACAGAAGTCTCGACGGTCAACTTCTCGACCGATGGCTACTACTCGGTCACGATCGCGGGCCGTGTGATGGGGCCGCTCGAGATCGTCGCCGAGCCGTTCGACGACAACGATGTCTCGCCAACGCTGCACCTGCAGAACGTGACGCTGATGACCCAGCAGCGAGTGCTCACGCAGCCGACCGGGCTCGGGCAGCGCCGCATGATCGATCTGCCCGTGCAAGCGCTTGCGAATACCGGCGAGGTCAAGCTCGTCGGCGGCGTGCGGGTGATCATCAGCGGCGAGGTCACGTCGACCTTGACCGAGGATCTGCACGCAGTGTTCCGTGCGGAGACCACGACTGGTGAAGACGGCATCGCGCATCTAGCCGTGCTCGACGGACCCGCGATCGCGCAGAACTACGCGCTCCGCCTCGTCCCGCCCGCGAGCTCGACGTATGGCGTCGTGGAGTCGGGCCAGCTCCAGCTGCCAACGCCCGAGCCGGTCCGGCTCCCGTCGCGCGCCGCCTTGCGCGGTACGATCGTCGACGTTCACGGCAACCCGCTCGCCGCCGTGTCCGTCACCGCGCGCCGCTCGCAGCGCTTTTTGTGGAGCGTGGCCGAGGCCGATCAGCCGTTCCTCGATGAGATTCCCGCAGCCACCGCGCTGACCCCCGAGACGGGGGAGTTTGTCGTGTGGGTCGACCCGGCGGTCGCGGACACGTGGGGCGACTACGACCTGTTCTTCGAGACGCCCGCCAATTCGCCATCCCCCAACTGGTCGCTACGCGGCGTTGCCCTGCCCCGCGTTGCCAACCCGGGGACCATCACCCTGGACACGATCGTGATCCCGGATGCCGCACGACTCCACGCCAAGATCATCAACAGCGAGGGTGTGGCGATCGAGGGCAGCGACCTGCGGCTGTTCCAGATTTCGAGCAACGATAACGTGTGCATGGAGGTCAGCCATCCCCCGGCAATCTGCGTCCCCGCAACGGTCGTCATCGGTCACGGCGAGTCCGATGACAAGGGCAAGCTGCAGCTGACCCTGCCCCGCCCGTGACGTAAACCGACCTTGACCGGCCCCGGGCGCCCGACTATGGTTCGCCCAACTCAAGGTCACTACGAGGTTCTGTTCGTTTCTGTCTCGGTAATGTCACGCTCGGCCGCAATCAGCGACGTCGTTTGATTCCGGCGAATCCGAG
>JAYVWH010000051.1:0-1941 GCA_043786265.1 Kofleriaceae bacterium
GCGAGGCTGCGCCGTCCGCTCACCTCCGAGCCTCCAGACCGTCGGCTCTCTCACACTCCTTGCACGCCTCGGTCAACCGCTTCGGTCCTTGCCGAAGCCGACGACACCTGGCGTTATCGCGCACCACGCACATGAGAGGCGGTGACGAATCTCGACGCACTACGCGGCGCCGATTACTGTGGCGTTTCGCTGGGAGGACGAATACTGGGAGTTGTTTGCTGGAACTGGGGCCCGACGTTCCGAAGGACGAAGGCCGACTCGTTCCCGTGGCTCCCCTGCTCGCCGCCGACCCAACGTTGGCCCGCTGACCTGAAGATCGGTATGGGACAAGCTACGAGCGCGACGACGATCGAGAAGACCGTCAAGCATCTCGCGGCGCAGATGACGATCAGCGTAATGCCAGGTCAAGTACCTCGCCGCTATCGAGGGCGCGGTTGTAGATCTGGACGTCATCGAGCGCACCCAGGTAGTGGGTTACGTCGACCGCAGCGTTGTTGTCGCAGCCGACGAGCAAGGGGCCGTTGTCGTACATGATCGGCGTCGCGACGGGCACATTGCGTTGCTCGACGCCGTCGAGAAACAGCCGTTTGGTCGCTCCGTCCCAGGTTGCGGCGAGGTGGTGCCACCGGTTCAATATGACGACGTTGTCGGGTGACACCGTGTCGGCGAGGCCGCTGTGGCGGCTGGTGAAACGTACACACCGCAGCGAAGTCGAAGTATTCTCGATCTGCCAGCTGTCATCACTGCCGGTCCCGAACAGCTTGGAGAGCGCCGATTGGCGCACGGGCGCGTCCTGCCGCGTCCACAGTGCGAGCGTCAGCGTTGCGAGCTGGAGCTGACCGTCATCGGCAATCGAGATGCATGACGTGCTGCCGTCGAACAGCTGCGCGGTACCGTGGTGACCTGGCGTCGGCGTCGGGCATCCGCCTTTACACGCGCCATCGCGGCCCCCGATCGAGTCCACATACGAGGTGCCGGTATCGTCGAGTTGGTACCAGGCGATCAAGCCTGTCGGTAGCACGGCGTCGGAACTGTTGCCTGTCGGATCGAAGGCGATCCGTCCGCAGCCAGTCAACGCGACCAGGAGAAACCTGCGCACGATCGAACAATACATCGTGTTTGCGGGGCATCGGAAATTGTTACCCAAATGGCTCATTGCGCGGGTGGTTGCTGCTCGGGTTCGTTGGCTGCGCCGAATGAACGCAGCGCGGACGTGGTTCGGCGTACCGGCGCCGATGAGCACGTCGCCGCGCCAACTCGAGGCCGGATACTTCTGACCGGGAACCGCGACGCGAAACCGATCCCATTTTGCAAACTGCACGAGCGACGGATCCCAGATGTGGCCGCCGACCACCGTGCTGCCGCCCACGCCGAGTAACTCGAGGATGCGCGACGTCCGAATAGTTGTAGCCGCCGTTCTCGTGCGAGTGCGGATCGATAGCGACGCTGAGATCCTCGTGGAGGTAGCGCAGGAAGTTCTTGCCGCCGGTGTTCGCTGTCGTCGCGGCGTCTTCATAGAGCATGGCGGCTTCGAGGATCACCCCAGTCGACGTCACTGTCGAAGGGGTGCTCGACAGTGCTCCCGGCGGGTGCAGTCGCGGCTGGCACTGGGACCTGGTCTTTCACCTCATGCCGTGGAAGCGGCTCGATCAAAACGACGTAGCTGTGAAGCGACTGCGTAGCGGCGAAGGATAGCAGTCGTTGAGGAGTGACTCAGAAGCCCGGTGGGTCGCGATGAATGCGGAACTCAGGGTCGGCGAGGCGAATCCCGATTCAGCCGCTGACTTCAGACCACAGGCGATCAATCTGGCATTCGCGGTTGTAGCAAAAGTTGTGCACCGACCCTAGCCCTACCTTCGCATCAAAACCGCACGTTCTCGGCGTTCTCCGACGGAGAACGTGCTCCGCCGCCTAGATGAAGGAATTGCGTGAAGCGTCCTC
>JAYVWH010000052.1:0-6734 GCA_043786265.1 Kofleriaceae bacterium
TCGTTCGCGATGCGATCACGGTCGGCGACCAGCTCGCGCGCACGCGACTGATACAGGAGGTAAAACGCCCCGCTACACAGCAGCGTGAACATCACGTAGGCGACGAACGAGTTGATGTTGACCCAGCGCGACCGGCGGCGCTGCGAGTCGACAAGGGCGCCGATCGACTCGGCAAGTTGCCCGACCTGCGTCTGCGTCTTGCGATGCTGGTTGGCGTGCTCGTCCAGACGGCGGCGCAGGCTCTCGAGCAGCGCCCAGCCTTCGGCATCGGCCGCAGCGGCCTGCACTTCCGGGGACGAGGGTGTCTCGTCCGTCTGGGGCCTCGGCGCCGCACTCATGGCCGACTACGTGCCCCGGAATCGAGGCCAAATCAAGCTTCAGCTTCGGGCTGGCCAGGTTGAGGACCCTAGACCCCTGGGGTACAGTGCAGCCGTCCTGGTCTGACCTGGGCGCAGTAACGAGGCTCGATGACCCTTCTCTACGACTGGCTCAAGAAAGCGGCGAAAGCCCAGGGGAACAACAAGGCGGTTGTCTATCGCGACAACTACCTGTCCTGGCGCGGCCTGCTTCACCGGGTGGACCGGCGAGCCCAGGAGTTCAAGAGCATGGGAATCAAGGAGGGCGCCTGGGTCGGGCTGATGCTGGGCAACGTCCCCGACTTCGTCATCCTCGCCCTCGCACTGTCCAAGCTTGACGCAGCGATCGTTCCGATCGATCCGACCACCGGTGGCCGCGAGCTCGAGTTGATTCTCGCCGCTGCCCCGCTGCGTGCCCTCGTCACCCGCCCGCGTGGCTCCGAGGGATCGATCAGCGCCAATGGCACCAGCGCTCCCGTGCCGCCGAGCACGCTGCCGCGCTCGCGCGTTCAACGCCCGACCATACCGCCGCCGGGCACGCCGCCCGTGGTTCCGTCGGCCGACGCCGCCGAGGTGCGCCGCCGCCTGCAGGGCACCCTGCTCACCTGCTCGGTCTACAAGCGCAGCCCGCCGAACCACGGCGTCGATCCGATCGCGGTGCTGTTCACCGCCGACTCGCTCGGCGATCCGAGGGGCGTGCTGCGCACCGACAAGAACACCACGGCGGCCGTCGATCACGCGATCGCCGCGCTCGCGATGACGGAGAAGACGAAAGTCCTCGTCGCGGTGCCGCTGTTCCATGCCTACGGCTGGGACCTCGGCTTCCTCCCGACACTCAAGCTCGGCTGCACGATGTTTCTCGAGGAGGAAATCTCGGCGCGCCGCATTGGCAAGCTCGTGCGCGAGCACGATGTCGATCTCCTGCCGGGTACACCCGCGCTGTACGCGGAGATGTCCAAGCTCGCGACCGCGAAGAAGCTCGGTGTCCCCAACGCGAAGTACCTCGCGGCCGGCTCGCGCCTCGATCAGACCGTCGCCGACAGCTTCTTCAACGAATACGGCATCCGCATCCTCAGCTGCTATCACTCGACCGAGGCCGCGACGGTCGCGCTCGAGGACACCGGCAAGTTCCCGACCACCGTCGGCAAGACGATCGACAACGTCGAGGTCAAGGTCACCGGTCTCGATGGCAAGGCCGTCACCGCTGGCAAGGACGGCCTGATCTGGGTCAAGAGCAAGACGCTCTCTGCCAAGTCGATCGGCCCGTACGACGACGAGAAGCCGACCACCCGCGCGAGCGGCATGGTGACGATCGGATCGATCGACAAGGGCGGCTGGCTCCGCACCGGCGACCTCGGCAAGGTCGACAAGAACGGCCGCCTCTGCATCACGGGCCGCGAGGACGACGTCGTCAAGGTCGACGGTAAGCGAGTCGCGCTCGGCGAGGTCGAGGGCTGCCTCGAGGCATTCGCGAAGATCAAGGCGGCGCAAGCCACGGTCGTCATGGATCCGATGGTGGGCTCGATGGTCGTCGCGCGCGTCGTGATGAAGCAGAAGTGCGGCGCCGAGGAGATCATCGATCACTGCGCGCGCAACCTCGCTCCGTACAAGGTTCCGCGCCGCATCGAGTTCGTCGAAGCGATCTGACTCGCGTCGCAGCTCAGTTGATGACGACGAGCTCGCCTGCGTCGTGACCGCAGAACCGCGCATTCAGATCGTACTTCGCCGCGCACACCGGACAGATGCGCGCGACGACACCGGCGGGCTCGGTCGAGTTGCGACGACTGCGCGGCCGCGTGGCGTTGTAGACCGCCGCCGGCATGAGCTCGTTGCCATCATGCGGGCAACTGCGCAGACCGGGCTCGTAGGCGCGACGGCACGCCATGCAAACGAGGCCCGTGCTCTTGCCCGTTGCCAAGCTGCTGAGCGATCGCGCAGCGAGCATCTCCTCCGGCAACACCAACCGACGCGCATCGCGGGTGCAGTAGGCCATCCCGTGATACTCGGTCCGGCACGTCGGGCACACCATCGCGCTCGACGTCGCGACCGCGAGGCCGCCACCACCACCACCACGAACGAGCGCCGGACGCGGACGCGGACGCGGCGGACGCTGCTCGGAAGCTGCAGCAACGCGCGGCGCCTCCGGAGGCGGTGCAGCGACCGGACGCGAGCGACGCACGAACAGCGCCATTGCGACCAGTCCCGCGAGGACGAGCACGAGCAAGCCAACGACTGCAACCAGCAACGGTTCCGCCGCTGCCAGGGTCATGGTCGTCGACGGAGAAATACCGGACATCACATTCGAGCTTCGTCTGGTTCGAGGCTAGCAACCGTGGTTGGGACGGTCAACGCGCAATGTTCTACGCGGTGCGCGTGTCGACGAACTGGGTGCGGGCGAGGTACCACTCGCCCCTGCATGCCGGACCTGGTGATCGGTGGTCGCCGCTCAGCGTTCCCGCGCCCTTGGCGCGCCGCCGGGATCGCGCTCGCACTGCTCGGGGTCGCACTCGTCGTCGCGTGGTTCATCTACCGGCGCTCGGTTGCCTACGAGGTGCCCGACGGCGAGGTAGCCGGCGAGATGGTCGGAGTGCAGACGGCACCGGGCGCGCCGCCCATCCTGAACTACCAGACGTCGAGCCTCGAATGGTCGGGCGGCCTGGCAGTGCTGCGCAGTGCGGGGGAATCGCACGCGATCGGGGCAGCGCACGGGCGGTTGCTCGCGCCGTCGCTGCGCGCCGTGCTGTCGGCGACGCGGCCGTCGATCGAGGGCACGGTGACAGACGAGGGGTGGTTCGGCGGCCTGACGCACAGCATGCGCCTGCGCTGGCGCTGGCGGTTCGTCGATGACGGTATGGCGGATTCCGATCGCGAGCTGGTCGCCGGGATGACGCGCGGCGCCGCGGCGTCCGGAGTCAAACTCGCCTTCGACGATGTCCTGCGCGCCCAGGCCGTGATCGATGTCGGCATTCCGGCACCGCGCTCCGGCGAGGCCGGGCGGCACTCGATCGCTCACAGCCTGACGGTCCTCGCGCAGCAGGCGCAGCAACCCGCGCGCGTGTGGGTGGGCCGGACATTCTCGCTGTCGGGTCTCGACGATGGCGGCGATTCCGCGATTCCGCTCGTGCGCATCACCAAACCGACCGGCCGCATCGCATGGGCGTCGGTCGGCTGGCCCGGTCAGGCCGGCGTGGTCACCGGTATCAACGCGAACGGCATCGCCGTGTTCGTCAATCCCACGCGCACGGGTGACGTCGGACCCACCCGCGCCGCCCGCCCGACCGCGATGCTCGCGCGCAGCGTGCTCGAGACGGCACACAACCTCGACGAAGCGGTGAAGCTGATCGAACAGACGCCGACGCTCGGGGCTGCCATATTCGTGGTCGTCGACGGTGCGACCGGCAAGTGGCTCGTCGTCGAGCGCACGCCGAGCAAGGCGATCATCGAGCGCAATCCCAAGGCCGCCGCGTTCGGCGATGTATTGACGACGAACGCGCTGTCGCAGGATCCAGAGAACGATCGGGCCCGGCGCGTGCTGCCAACGATCGCGCGCGTCGAGCGAGCCGCACGACTCGTACGCCACCCACTGCCTGATGTCGCGGCACTCGCGACCATCTTGCGCGACCAGCGCGGTCCCGACGATGCGCCTCGCCCTGCGGGTCATCGCGGGGTGATCGACGACGGCCGCGCACGACACGTCGTGATCATCGATCCGGCGTCACTCGAGCTGTGGGTCACCGATCCGACGGCGGCCGGTCGGATGCGTGCGTTCGATCTTCGTCACGAGCTACGCGGCGAAGGCGATCGCCCGATGCCGCCCGCCGACATCGCTGCTGATCCTGCGACCGAGCTCGATCGGATCGTGACGCTCGCCGCTGCACGCGCGGATCTCCGCACGGCACGGGGCGCGCTCGCGCGCGGTGACAACACACGCGCCGCCGAAGCATGCGCACGTGCACGCGCGCGTGCGCCGACGTTGCCCGAGGCCCTCGAGCTCGAAGCGCGTATCGCACAGGTGCGCGGCGACGACACCCGCGCGCGCAAGCTGTTCCAGCAGTGGCTCGACGGCGGCGCGGACGATCCAGTCGCCGAGGAACGCGCGCGCTCGCTGCTCGACCGTTAGCTACGCGAGACCTAGGCGAGACCTAGGCGAGAAAGAACGCGGCGACGGCGCCGACGCCCGCACCGAGCACGAGCAAGCCGACGACCCACCACACGAGCTTGGAGTTACCACCACCGGGCATCGTCGGACGGACCTCGGCCGCGCCGTTGGCCATCTGCGGCTGTGCCGGCGGATAGTTCATGATCGGGCCGACGCGATCGACCGCGTGGTTGCCCGGCTGCGGATACTGTTGCTGCCCCTGCAGGACGGGCGTGCCACCGCCTGGTGTCGCGATGCGAACACCGAGCAGCGCTGGCGACTGCGCGTTCGCCCCCATTCCGGCCTGCTGCAGCGCCGCGCCACCAGGCATCGGCGCGAGCTGCGGCATGTCGCCACGACGCATCTCGAGCATCTCCGCGCCACCCTGCGGCGGCAGGCGCGACGACGAGTTTGCCGACGTCAGGGGCGCGGTGAGCGGGTTGCTCTGCTCGCGCGCCTGGTCGAGGACTTCCTGCATCGCCTCGGCCATCTGGGTGACATCCGCGTGGCGGTTGTTCTTGTCCTTCTCGAGGCACTTCAGGATCACCCGATCGGCCTGCGCCGGCAGGTTCGCCTTGGGGTTCGCACCCGACGGCGCCATCGGCGTCTGCTTGAGCTGAGCGGTGATCAGACCGGCCGGGCCCTTCGCATCCGGGAACGGCAGGCGCCCCGTCATCATCTCGTACGCGAGTACGCCGAGCGCGTAGACATCGCTGCGGCCGTCGAGCTGCTTGCCCATCAGCTGCTCGGGAGACATGTACTCGAGCGTGCCGAGTGTCTGGCCGGTCGCCGTGAGCTGCGGCGACGCCGGATCGATCGAATCGCCCTTCATCACCTTGGCGATGCCGAAGTCGAGGATCTTCACGAACTCGGGATTCCCCGGCCGGCTCTCGAGATAGACGTTCTCGGGCTTGAGATCGCGATGCACGATGCCCTGCGAGTGCGCCTCCGCAAGTGAGCTGCACATCTCGATCAGGATCTTGAACATGCGACGCCAGTCGAGCGGCGCCTGCTCGTGGAATAGCTGGTGAAGGCTCTTGCCCTCGAGCAGCTCCATCGCGATGTAGAGCGTGCCGTCGTTGGTCTGGTCGAAGTCGTACGTCGTGATGGTGTGAGCGTCGCGAAGGTTACACAGCACCATGCCTTCCCGGCGGAATCGCGCGACGAGGTTCTCGTCCTTTGTCATCTCCGGATGCAGGAGCTTGAGCGCGACCTTGCGACCCGTCGCGAGCTGCGTACCGCGATACACCGCACCGAAGCCGCCCTCGCCGATCTTCGATTCGATCTTGAAGCGATTGTTGAGCGTCGTGCCCAGATACATCTCGTCGCCCTTGGACGCGCGAGAGACCGGCTTGGGCCGCTGCTTCTGCGGCTGCGCTCCAGGGGCCGGCGTCTTGGCGATCGGCGCCGCGCTGCCGGTGGCAACGCGCGGTTGTCCGGCCGGCGGTGTGCTCGGGTCTGCAGTACCCGGCGCCTTCGGTGGAAGCCGGTACCCGCAAACGCCGCAGAACCGTGCATTCGGTTCGAGCGGCGAACTACACGAAGGGCAGTTCAGCCCAGACAAATTCTCGCAGAAGAATCGAGGGTTCGCACCTGAGATCCCCAGCTTTTTTGCCGTCTAACAACGCAGGAATAGCAGGACGAGAACGAGGACTGCGATCGCGCCGCCGAGCGCAAGAACCTGCCAGTTCATCCGGGGCTTTTCGACCAGTGCCGGGGGAAGATTTTCGATCGCCCGGTCGTCGCCCACGAACAGCCGGATTCGCGGCCCGCCTGGGCCGAATTCCACGGCGATCGGAACATTGCGGGTCACCGGCGTCTCGGTCACCCGGTGGCCTTCCACGTAGGTTCCGTTAGAGCTACCCAGGTCTACGAGCACCCAACCTGGATGTGACAGTTCCTCAGTTGCGCTGCCGCGTTGCACCTCACCGAGCCGGAGCTCGGCGTGGCGCGAGCTGGCGTCGATGTCGCGGTGCGGGTCGAACGAGACTTCGCAGTCCGGGTGCCGGCCAAACCGGATCCGTGATGTCGCGGAGAGCTCCTGGCGTTGTCCGCGCCGGCTCCCCGCGATGTGGTCGATCACCACGCGCACCGGTGCATCCTACCACCACGCCCAGACGACCCGCTCAGCGGGCGCCGGCAACCCAGGCGATCACACACAACACGATGCCTGCGAGCACATACCACCACCACCCCACCTGCCCGATCTGCAGCCGTTGGCGGGCCGGGCCATCGACATC
>JAYVWH010000053.1:0-2532 GCA_043786265.1 Kofleriaceae bacterium
CTCGACCTGGTCGCCTGGCAGCTCGATGTGGCGAACGGCAAGCCGCTGCCGCTCACGCAGGAGCAACTCGACGGGCGCCGTCGCGGTCACGCCGTCGAGTGCCGCGTTTACGCCGAGGATCCGGTGAAATTTTTGCCCTCACCGGGAACGATCACGCACCTGCGGGTGCCCGACGGCCCGTACATCCGCAACGATAGCGGATGCTACGAGGGCGCCGAGATCCCGGTCCACTATGATCCGATGATCAGCAAGCTCGTCGTGTGGGGCGAGGATCGGGCAAGCGCGGTCGCGCGGATGCGGCGCGCCCTCGACGAGTACGTCGTGCGGGGCATCGAGACGAACCTCGCGTTCCACCGTCGCTGCTTCCGCCACGAGGCGTTCATCGCCGGCGATTACGATACGAGCTTCATCGGCAAGCACGCCGCCGAGCTCGCGCCGCGCGCCAGCGAGGACGAGCTGACCGCAGCGATCATCGCCGCCGTTCTAGAGTGTGCGACGAAGTCTCCAGTGGTCGCGACCGGCTCGCGTCAGGGAGCGCCGGTCGCATCGAACGGAACAGAAATCTCCGGCTGGCGTCGCTCGTTGTAGCTGTCGTAATTGCAAGCCCCGGCTCTGCCGGGGTGCGCAGCAGCGCCGAAGGCGGTGCGTAATGTAAACGCAGCTCGCGCTGCTCTGGTGCTAGCTGTGCGAGCCTGCGAAATTCCTAGGCGATCTCGGCCATTGTGTTTCGCAGTCGCGATCGGGTAGAAACCGTCTGGCGCACTTCAGCTAGCTCGGTTCGAGCTGGCCGCGCCACGAGAGGTTCTCATGGCGCAGCAGACGAAATTCGTGTTCGTGACCGGCGGCGTGGTGAGCTCCCTTGGCAAGGGCATGGTCTCCGCCTCCGTGGGGGCGCTCATGGAGAACCGCGGCCTCAAGGTCGCGAACATGAAGCTGGATCCGTACATCAACGTGGATCCCGGCACGATGAACCCGACGCAGCACGGCGAAGTGTTCGTCACCGACGACGGCGCCGAGACGGATCTCGATCTCGGTCACTACGAGCGGTTCGTCTCGACGAAGATGTCGAGGCTCAACAACATCACGACCGGCCAGGTCTACTCGACGGTGATCGGCAAGGAACGCCGCGGCGAATATCTGGGCTCGACGGTGCAGGTCATTCCGCACATCACCGACGAGATCAAGGCACGCATCGTCAAGGCCGCCGAAGGCCTGGACGTCCTCGTGGTCGAGGTCGGCGGCACCGTCGGTGACATCGAGTCGCTGCCGTTTCTCGAGGCCGTGCGTCAGCTGCGCGTCGAGCTCGGCACGCAGAACTCGGTCGCCGTGCACCTGACGCTGGTCCCGCACATCCGCGCGGCCGGCGAGTTCAAGACCAAGCCGACCCAGCACTCGGTGCAGAAGCTGCGCGAGATCGGCATCCAGTGCGACGTGCTCGTCGTGCGCTGCGAACAGAAGCTCTCCGACGACACGATCAAGAAGATGGCGATGTTCTGCTCGGTCGCGGCAGATGCGGTGTTCCAGTCGGTCGACGTCGATACGGTCTATCGCTTGCCGGTGATGCTGTCGGAGCAAGGTCTCGATCAGAAGCTTGCCGCGCTGCTCAATATCTGGTCGCGCCCCTCTCGACTGTCCGCGTGGGAAGACGTCGTCCAGCGGATCACCGAACCCAAGCGCAAGGTCACGGTCGGTTTCATCGGCAAGTATGTCTCGCTCGTCGAGGCCTACAAGAGCCTCAACGAAGCGCTGCTCCACGGCGGTATCGCGAACGAGACGCGGGTCGAGATCCGGCACATCGACAGCGAGGACCTCGAGAAGATCGGGACCACGTCGCTCGCCGAGTACGACGGGATCCTCGTCGCGCCGGGCTTTGGTGCGCGCGGGACTGAGGGCAAGGTCGCGGCGGTTCGCTACGCCCGCGAGAACAAGGTCCCGTACTTCGGCATCTGCTTTGGAATGCAGATGGCGTGCATCGAGTTCGCGCGCAACGTGTGCGGGCTCGACAAGGCGAACTCGACCGAGATCGATCCGGCGACGCCGCATCCGGTTGTCGACCTGATGCCCGACCAGCGCGGCGTCACCGACAAGGGCGCGACGATGCGGCTGGGTGCCTACGCATGCGTCCTCAAGCCGAATACGAAGGCAGCCGAGGCCTACGGGGCGACCGAGATCAGCGAGCGGCACCGCCATCGCTGGGAGGTCAACAACAACTACCGCGACGCGCTCGAGCGCAACGGCATGGTCCTTTCGGGCCTGTCGCCGGATGGCCGCCTGGTCGAGATGATCGAGATTCCCCAGCACCCCTACTTCGTGGCGTGCCAGTTCCACCCCGAGTTCAAGTCGCGCCCGAGTGCCCCGCACCCGCTGTTCGCCCGGTTTATCAAGGCCGCCGTCGAGCACCAGACCAAGCGCAAGTAGCCGGCGGGATCCGGCCCGCGGCAGGATCCCGCGCACAGTCATCGACTTAGGTCGCCGTGCGAGCCCGCACTGGTGAGGAGGTGGTTAGGCTTCCAGCAAGAGCCGGGCCATGCC
>JAYVWH010000054.1:0-2921 GCA_043786265.1 Kofleriaceae bacterium
CCGCAGAACTTGTTCCGTGTCACCGACGGTACGTGGAAGATCCTCGACTTCGGCGTCGCGACGCTGCTCGGCGACGATGCGGGAACATTGACGCAGGGAGAAGCGGTCGGCACCCCGTACTACATGGCACCGGAGCAGGCGCAGGGCCGCCGGGTCGACACCCGCGCGGATCTCTACGCGCTCGCCGCGATCGCGTATCGCTGTCTGACGGGCCGGTATCCGTTCACAGCCAGCGATACGCCCGCGCTGCTGTACGCCGTCGTGCATCGTTCGCCGCCGCGCCCCGGCGAGCTCGCCGAGCTCCCATCCGATGTCGATCGATGGTTTGCCGTCGCACTCGCGAAGCAACCCGACGATCGCTTTGCCAGCGGTGCCGCGCTCGTCGACGCTTGCGCCGCCGCGCTTGCCGGCGCGCTTGATCCGAAGCTGCGCAAGCGTGGCGACGCCCAGATTCGGAAGCACCCGTGGGAGACGGCGTGACGAGCCTCTCTGCATCGCGCGGCTCGATGCCGAGGTCGGTGATGACGAGCGCCGCAGACGCGCTGCGCGCCGAGGAGGTCAAGCGGACGCGCGACGTACTGCGCATCGGGTGGCTCGTCGCAGCCGGTGTGGCGCTCGCCGTCATCGCCTCGCCGGGCAATCCAGTGCTGCGTAACATCCTGCTTGCGGTACTGGGAGGCGGCATCGTCGGCAGTGTGTGGATGCACGCACATCTCGCGGACCCGCTCAACTACAGGCCGTCGCGCATGAACTTGCTCGCGCTCGCGGCGCTCGCGTGCAGTCAGCTCGGCATCCTCTACGTCGGCGTGTTCTCCGCGGCGCCGATCATGGTCGCGCTTGGCCTGTACTTCTTCTGCCGCACCGAGAGTATGACGAGCGCTGTCGCGACCTACGTGATCGCCGCGGGCGGTCACCTCGTCGAAGCGGTGCTCGTGATCTCCGGCGTGATCGCGGATCCAGGATTCTATCGCGTAGACGCCGGGCCGTCGGTGCAAGCCCAGATCGCTGGCCACCTCCTGATCCAGTTCGCATACGCGCTGTGCTTCTGGCTCGCGCGCGTGTCGCGGCGAACGTCGCTCAAGTCGATCGAGCAGCTGCAGAAGGCAACGCGCCTCGCCGCCCAGCGCGACGTCCAGGTCGCCGAGCTGCGCCGTGATCTAGATCGGGTGCTCGAGGTCGGCGGTCCCGGCCGGTTCACCGGTGTCGTCGTCGGGAGCTGGGAGCTCGGCGTGGTGCTCGG
Source organism: Kofleriaceae bacterium (assembly GCA_043786265.1). Classification (GTDB taxonomy): domain Bacteria; phylum Myxococcota_A; class Polyangia; order Haliangiales; family Haliangiaceae; genus JABFXX01. The sequence continues at coordinate 1,241 of JAYVWH010000054.1, forward strand.
CCGCGGGGCGATGGGCGAAGTTTACGAGGCGAAGAACACGCTGACGAAGGCGGACGGCGCCGCGGTCAAGCTACTGCGTCGCGAGCTGCTCGCGGACCCGCGCCACGTCGAGCGATTCTTTCGCGAGGTCCGGATCGCGAGCACGATCGAGTCGCCGCATGTCGTGCGCGTACTGGAGGCATCGACGCCGAATGACCCGATCCCGTTTCTCGCAATGGAGAAGCTGCACGGACAGACCCTCGGTAGCCTGCTGCGCCAAGGCAAGTCTCTCGATGATGCGGCGCTCGCGAGCCTCGTCACTCAGGTCGGAAGTGTTCTCGAGCTCGCACGCGCAGCAGGCATCGTTCACCGCGACATCAAACCGCAGAACCTATTTCTCACGTTCGAGGACGCGTGGAAGGTGCTCGACTTTGGCGTCGCGCTCCTCGCCGACAGCTCGGGAACGCTGACGCGTGGTGCTGCCGTTGGCACGCCGGCCTACATGGCACCGGAGCAAGCGAAGGGAATCGCCGTCGATCACCGTGCCGACATCTACGCGCTGGGCGCCGTGATCTATCGGTGCGCGACCGGGCGCGCGCCATTCGTCAAATCGGACACACCGGCGCTGCTCTACGCCGTCGTCGAGGAGCAGCCGGTGCGGCCGTCGGCACTCGTAGAGCTCGCCCCCGCCGTCGACGATGTCCTTGCGCTCGCCCTCGCGAAGAATCGTGACGCCCGGTTCCAATCGGCCTCCGAGCTCGTCGACGCGTTCATCGCAGCCTCACGCGGCGAGCTGCCCCTTGCTCTATCGCAGCGAGCGCATGCGCTACCGGCGTGGTCCGAGCTACCGCCGTCGTGACGTCGTCTCGCGCAGAAACACCGTGTTCGTCATCACGCAGCCTTGCCTGATGACGTGGCAGACTAGCTGGAATGCGGGGTTGGTGGATCGTGCTCGTGATCGCGGGGTGTCATCCGGCGCCGGCAAAGCCTGTCACGCCGAGCGCGACACAGACGTCGCGTGACGTGGCACCCGCGCCGAAGAAGGCGCGCACGATCGTCACGGATACAAAGGTCGAGATCCTCGACCCGATCCAGTTCCTCGTCGGCTCGGCCACGATCGAGGCGCGCTCGACACGGATCCTCGACGCGATCGCATCGACGCTCACCGGCAATCCGAGCATCAAGCTGGTGGCCGTGCACGCGTATGGCGCCGATGCTCTCGTCCAGTTCCAGGGTCGCCTCGGCGCGGAGCGGGCACAGGTGATCGTGGACGAGCTCGTCGCACGTGGCGTCGCGCGCACGCGGCTGGTCGCACAAGGCGAGGCTGCCCCGCCACCGGGTGGTTCGATGGGCCCGATCCTCGAAATTCTCGCCCGTAATCCATAGGTTACGGAATTTTCATTTTCTCTGTCACCAGGTGGTGAGCTGTCGCGTTGGTCGGGTGAAAGGACCCACCAACCATGTTCGCCCAGCTACCCTCGTCGTCGTCCGCCGTGCACTCCTTGCTTCCGTCCACCCCCGCAGGCGCGTCCGCGGGAGCCGAGCTCGTCACGAGCGACGGCCGCTCGCTCGCACTCGTCGCCGCTCGCCTCACCGGAGAGGCGCAGGGTGGACTCGCCCGGCTGGTGCTCGAGCAGGTGTTCGAGAACACGTACGACGAGACCCTGCGCGTCACGTATCGCATGCCGCTGCCCGCCGACGG
>JAYVWH010000055.1:0-2651 GCA_043786265.1 Kofleriaceae bacterium
CGGCCGGTTCCGCGAGGATCTGTACTACCGCCTCAATGTCATTCCCGTGAACGTGCCGCCGCTGCGCGACCGCCGCGATGACATCCCGCTGCTCGCGCAGCACTTCGTTCACGTCTACGCCGAGAAGAACGGCAAGGCGATCAGTGGTTGCTCGCCGACCGCGATCGAGCGCCTCACCGAGTACGGTTGGCCGGGCAACGTCCGCGAGCTCGAGAACGCGATCGAGCGCGCGGTCGTGCTCACCCGCGCCGGTCAGTCGGGCACCACCCCCATCATCGACGAGGACGCACTGCCCCGCGAGATCCGCGACGCGACCCCCGGCACCGCCTCCGCCACCTCGCTGACCTTTCCGCTCGGCATGCCGCTCGCAGAGATCGAGATGCGCGTGATCCACGAGACCCTGCGCCACACGCGCGGTGACAAGCGCCTCACTGCAAAGCTCCTCGGGATCGCGACGCGGACGATCTATCGCCGCCTCGAGACGCCCGGCGAGGGCGGCGGCGAGGGTGACGACCCCGACGACGTCGCCGCGACGGAAGGCGACAAGGAATAGTCGATGCAGGACCTGTTCAAACGCTACTTCTGGGTCCTCGGCGCTGCCGTGGTCCTCGTGTGCTCGGTGTTCGCCGCAAAGGCCACCAGCCATGTCATCGAGGCGAAGTTCCTCGGTGACTCGTCGAAGACTCCAAAGGTTCACGCGGTCGTTCCGTCGCCCTCTGCGCCAGTGAAGGCGACCCGCAGCAAGGACGGCGACCCGCTCGCCAGCCGCAACATGTTCTGCTCGGAGTGCACGCCGGCCGTCGCGGCCGCGCCGACCAGTAACGACCCGTCGCAGATCCAGACGACGAGCCTGCCGCTCGTTCTCCTTGCCACCATGGTGAGCGCCAAGGACAGCGACTCCTACGCGACGATCGTCAACACCGAGAACCTGAAGCAGGGCGCGTTCTCCGTCGGCGACCCGGTCCCGGGCGCGAGCGGCAAGCTCAAGGAGATCCGGTTCAAGTACATCGACTTCGAGAACAACGGCCACACCGAGCGGCTGATCCTCGCGGGCGCGACCGCCCCCATCTCTGCACCGGTCGCCGTCGCGGAGACCCCGCCCTCCGACGGTGGTGGTGACGAGCTGCAGGCCGCGATCGACAACGGCGTCAAGAAGATCGACGACACCACCTACGAGATCGACAAGTCGCTCGTCGAGAAGGCGCTCGCGAATCCGATGGCGCTCGCGAAGGGTGCGCGCATCGTGCCCGCCGTCAAGAACGGCAAGCCCGATGGCTTCAAGCTCTACGCGATCCGTCCGTCGTCGGTCTACGCGAAGCTCGGCCTCACCAACGGCGACACGCTCCAGTCGATCAACGGCTTCGAGATGACCAGCGCCGACAAGGCCCTCGAGGTCTACACCAAGCTGCGCGAGGCGACCCAGCTCGAGGTCGAGATCACCCGCCGCGGCAAGCAGATGACCCTGAAGTACTCGATCCGGTGAACACGATGAAGCAAACACGTAGCCTTACCCTGCTCCTCCTCGCGTCGCTGGCGTCACCGGTGCTCGCCCAGCCGGCACCACCCGCCGCCGACGGCAAGCCTGCCGCCGACGCAACGCCGCCGCAGGACGACCCGCTCTACAGCTGCAAGAAGCGCTCGGGGCTGGTCGCGGTCACGTTCAAGCCCGAGACGGAGCTAAAAGATCTCATCACGTGGGTGATGGGCTTCACGTGCAAGAACTTCACGTTCGACCCGCGCATCGTGTCGACCGGCAAGAAGGTCACGGTCATCGCACCGAACAAGATGTCGGCCGCCGAGGCCTACAATCTGTTCCTCGCGTCGCTCGCGACGATGGGCCTGACCGTGGTGCCCAAGGGCAACATGCTCCGCATCGTCGACGCGGGCACCGCGAAGAGCGAGACGATTCCGATCAAGACGAAGGGCGTCCCGGCCAACTCGGACCAGATGGTCCGCTACATCCTGCGCCCGACGCACACGCAGACCGAGACGCTACGCGCGGCCCTCGACGGCATCCGCTCGCCGAGCGGCAGCGTGACGACGGCGGGGAATTTGCTCATCATCACGGACTACTCGAGCCAGGTCCGCGACATGCTCACGATCGCGAAGCAGCTCGACATCCCGGGCAACAACGAAGGCATCTACACGATCCCCGTCAAGAACTCCGAAGCGCAGGCGCTCGCGACGAAGATCAACGAGATTCTCGGCGTGTCCGCGCAAGGGCAGGGCGGCGGTGGCGGTGGCGGCGGCTCGCGCGGTGCCACCAAGGGTGGCGGTCCAGCCGCGGCCGGCGGCGGCGGCGATGACGGCGGCAGCGCTGCCGTGCCGTCGAAGATTCTTGTCGACGAGCGCACGAACACACTGATCGTCGTGTCGAGCGAAGCCGGTTACCTGCGCGTCAAGGCGCTCGTCGATCGTCTCGACGTGCTGCTCGATACCGAAGGCGGCAGCGCGATCCGCGTCTACCCGCTCGAGAACGCCCTCGCCGAGGAGCTCGCGGCGACGCTCACGACCGCGCTGTCGGGCTCGCAGCAGCCGCAGAACCGCGGCGGCGCGCAGGGCAACGCCCCGCAGCCGGTGCGCAACAATAATGGTGGAGGGGACCTCGGCAGCTCGCTCGAGGGCCAGGTCCGCGTGATCGGTGACAAGCC
>JAYVWH010000056.1:0-3202 GCA_043786265.1 Kofleriaceae bacterium
GGAGATCGGGCAGCACGACGACGGCCGCCACTACATCGCGATGGAGTACATCGGCGGGCGCGACCTGACTCAGGTGCTCCGCAAGTGCCAGGAGACGCAGCAGCGCATCCCCGTCCCGCACGCGGTGTACATCGCGGCGCGCATCGCCGAGGGCCTGCACTTCGCGCATACGCTGCAGGGTCCGGACGGCCGCCCGCTCAACATCGTCAACCGCGACGTGTCACCGAGCAACGTGCGCATGAGCTACGACGGTGACGTGAAGCTGCTCGACTTCGGCATCGCGCAAGCGCTGATGAAGTTCACCAGCGAGATTGGCATCCTGAAGGGCAAGTTCAGCTACATGTCCCCGGAGCAGATCCGCGGCATGCCGCTCGACGCACGCACCGATGTGTTCTCCGCGGGCATCATCCTTCACGAGATGCTGACGACCGAGAAGTTGTTCCGCGGTGACACCGAGTTTGCGCTGATGGAGAAGGTCCGCAAGGCCGAGGTCGCGCCGCCATCGAACTTCAATCGCCGCGTCACACCCGAGCTCGATGCGATCAGCCTCAAGGCACTCGCGCGCGATGTCGCCGACCGCTATCAGAGCTCCGCGCAGCTCGCCGCAGACCTCGACGCACTGATCGCGGGCTATCGCTTCGATCCCAAGGAGCTGCGCCAGTTCATGCGCCAGCTGTTCCGCAAGGAGTACGCGAAGGAGCTCGAGGAGAGCGAGCAGGCGCTCGACTCCCAGCCTGGCCTGAGCTTCAGCAGCCCGCCGAGCCGCACGCCGACTGCGCAGTTTGACGCACCCACGCAGACCCGTCCCATGTCTCCAGCGATGGGCACCCACAGCCCCGCCGACAGCGGTGATCTGCTGACACCGCCGCAGATCACGCAGCAACCGACGCCTCCCGAGGACGAACCTCCCAAGGGCGGATTCTGGGGCTCGCTGTTCAAGCGGAAGAAATAACCCCGCTCCGGCGCCGGTAAGCTAGGGTAACCGCCATGGGTGACGTAGTACGCACGCCTCGCCGCCAGTCGTTGCAGACGGTTGGCATCGTCGCGGGTGCCGCGCTGACCCTCAACATCGCGTTCTACGCGATGTCGTCGATGTACTTCAGCGACAAGCCGCACCAGGCCGCGGACATCAACGCGGTGCGCGGTGCATTCGCGCTGGTGTCTTTTTTGATCGCGCTGGCGAGCTACGCGGCCAGCATGGCCCCTCGGCTGATCGGTCATGGCCTCGCTGTCGGCATCGGCGTTGCGTCGCTCGTGGGTGGTGTCGCCGGGCTCACGTCGCACCTGCCCGTCGTGATGGCGACGACGCTCGTCGTGGCGGGCGTGCTGCTGCACGTGCTCGCGGTGTCGTCGCTCAAGCACTCGCGCTCCGCGTGGGCGTTTCTGATCTCGATGCTCGCCGTGCTCGCGACGGTGACGTTCTTTGGGGCAACGAAGATCCGCCACGTCCTGCACATCGGCCTGTGGCACGCGCTCGTGATTCCCGGCCTGATGACCGTTGCGGTGATCGCCCTTGCGATGGTCCGCGACGAATACAAAGACCGCGTCTAACCCACCCTGGGGTTAGACTGCGCCGGTGCTGCTGAGTCGCATGGCCGATGGCCAGCCAGAAATTTTCGCGTCTATCCAGGGGGAAGGCGTGAGCGCTGGCGTGCCGAGCGTGTTCGTGCGGCTCGGGGAGTGCCATCTCAAGTGCACGTTCTGCGACACGAAGTACACGTGGGACTGGGCGAACTACGACAAGACCGTCCAGACGATCACGGTCGAGACCGATGCTGTCGTCGCGAGCATCACGGCGATGGCAGGCGACCACACCCGCAACGTCGTGATCACGGGCGGCGAGCCGATGCTGCAGCAAGCCCACCTCGTCGAGCTCGGTCGTGAGCTGCGTGCGCTTGGCTTCTCGATCGAGGTCGAGACGAGTGGCACGATCGAACCGCAGGCAGGCTTCGCGGAGCACGTCACGCAGTGGAACGTGTCGCCGAAGCTCGAGAGCTCGGGCAACCTCAAGACGGCGCGGCTGCGGTCCGGACCGCTCACGTGGTTCGCCGCCAGCCCGCACTCGCACTTCAAGTTCGTCGCGTTCGACGAGCGCGACATCGACGAAGTTCTCGCGATCGCGAAGCAGTTCGCGATTCCGAGCGAGCGCATCACGATCATGCCCGAGGGCACCGACCCGACGACGTTGACCGCCCGCGCGCGCGAGCTGGTCGAGCCCGTCCGCCTGCATGGCTTCCGCCTCGGCACGCGGCTGCACGTGCTGCTGTGGGGCTCGGAGCGCGGGAAATAATCGCAAGGGCCGGCTGGCTGGCCCGCGCAGGCGGCGCCGAAAGCGGCGCGGGATTGTCGCACGCCTGCGTCACACAACTACTTGCGGCGCGCCTTGTAGCGGTTGATCAGTCCGTTTGTCGAGGAATCGTGCGTCTCGACCTCGGCCGCTCCCGCGAGCTCCGGCAGGATCTTCGACGCGAGCTGCTTACCGAGCTCGACACCCCACTGATCGAAGCTGTTCACGTTCCACACGATGCCCTGCACGAAGATCTTGTGCTCGTACATCGCGATCAGTGCGCCGAGCGTGCGTGGGGTCATGCGCTGCACGAGGATCGAAGTCGTCGGGCGGTTTCCGGTGAACACCTTGTGAGGCACGAGCTCCGCGATGCGCTCCGCAGGCATCTTCTGCGCTTCGAGCTCGACACGCGCCTCGTCGGCGGTCTTGCCCTTCATGAGCGCCTCGGTCTGCGCGAAGAAGTTCGCGAGTAGAATCGCGTGATGATCGCCGAGTGGATTGAGCGTCTCGATCGGTGCGATGAAGTCACACGGGATCACCCGAGTCCCTTGGTGGATCAGCTGATAGAACGCGTGCTGTCCGTTCGTGCCCGGCTCGCCCCAGATCACGGGCCCCGTCGAGTAGTCGGTGATCGGGTGCCCCGCGCGATCAGTGCGCTTGCCGTTCGACTCCATGTCGCCTTGCTGGAAGTACGCGGCGAACCGGTGCAGGTACTGATCGTAGGGCAGGATCGCGTGGCTCTCCGCTCCCCAGAAGTTCGCGTACCAGACGCCGAGCATGCCGAGGACGAACGGCAGATTGTCAGCCAGTGGCGCGGTGCGGAAGTGCTCGTCCATCTCGTGCGCACCGGTGAGCAGCTCTTCAAAGCTATCCATCCCGATCGCGCATGCGATCGACAGACCGATCGCGCTCCAC
>JAYVWH010000057.1:0-4258 GCA_043786265.1 Kofleriaceae bacterium
ATCTCGGGAGCGACGGATCCGCTCCGTTCGTGATCACGCACGGCGCGTTGGGGATGAAGAAGATCGAGGTCGGACCGACGAACGTGTGGACGTGGTTGCGGCGGATGCCCTGGTAGGGATCGAGGACGCCGCGATCGGTGTAGCGGGTGAGGAAGGCGGGGACGTGGGTGTGGCCGTTGAAGCCGTGCGGGCGCTGGAACTCGTCGAGAAATTGCGCGATGCGGCCGTCGATCTGTTCGTTGAACACGACGTACTGGACCTCGTGACCGGGCCACACGTACTGGAGCGTCGGGCGAGCGGCGCTCGCGTGGACGAAGTGGATCGAGTCGGTGAGGTGCGTGGCGTGGGCAGGCGCACCATCGGCGACGATCTTGGCGCGCAGGGACTGCCACAGTAGGTTCGCTGCGAGCAGCGGCTGGCTCCACGTGAGGACGGCGGACTGCTCCTGGTAGTCGGTCGGCGTGGATGTCGGAGAGAATGGCCCACAGGGCAGGCACGCCCGTCGAGCGTACGATGTACAACCCGGCAATGCGGTGGTTATTGCCCCTGATGTGGGCGGCGCTTGCGTGCGCGCCCAAGCGCGTCGTTGCGGTGACCAAGGTCGAGGATCCGAAGCTCGACATCGTCGCGCCGTGGCTCGATCCCGACGGGTTCTGGCCGCGTGGGACACCGGCACCACAGCACTCGTTGTCGGAGGCGCTCGCGGATCCGGGCACGTCGCCGATCGTCATTCGCGGCGCACGCGTCCTGACGGCGGCGGGGCAGACGTTCGATCCGGGGACGGTGGTGATCGACAAGGGTGTACTGCGCTACGTGGGGGCGGCCGACGGTGCACCCGAGGTTGCCAACGCGATCGTGATCGACGGCAGCGGCAAGACCGTTACACCGGGGATCATCGATGCGCACTCGCACATCGGCGTCTATCCGGTGCCCAACGCGAAGGCGCACGAGGACGGCAACGAGATGGTCAGCCCGACGACGCCGTACGCGCGTGCGGAGTACGGCTACTGGCCGCAAGATCCGCAGATCGCACGCGCACTCGCAGGCGGTGTGACGACCGCGCTGATCCTGCCGGGCTCGGCCAACCTGATCGGTGGGCGCGGCTTCACGGTCTCGATGAAGACGGCGCGCACGGCCCGCGAGGCCGCGTTTCCCGGCGCACCGTCGACGGTGAAGATGGCATGCGGGGAGAATCCCAAGCGGATCTACGGCGACAAGGGCGGCCCGCAGACGCGCATGGCGGAGTACGCGGCGTTTCGGACCGCGTTCCTGGAAGCGCAGGGGTATGCCGCGAAGTACGCGGCGTATGCAAAAGCGCGCGAGATGTGGAACGAGAAGCGGATGCGCGCGGCGGAGCTCGAGGGCAAGCGCAAGGGACAGAAGCGCGTGATCCCCGGGGAGACGGCGCCGGAGCCGCCACCATATGAGCTGCGTCTCGAGACGCTCGCGGGCGTGTTGCGCGGCGACGTGCTCGTGCAGATCCACTGCTATCGCGCCGACGACATGGCAAACATGATCGCGGTCGCCGACGAGATGGGTTTCAAGATTCGCTCCTTTCATCACGCGCTCGAGGCCTACAAGATCCGCGACGTGCTGGTGGCAAAGGGAATCGCGATCAACACGTGGTCGGACTGGTGGGGCTTCAAGCTCGAGGCGTACGATGGCATTCCGGAGAACGCAGCGCTCGTGACGGAGCAGGGCGGTCGGGTGACGATTCACTCGGACTCGGCGATCGGGATCCAGCGTTTGAACCAGGACGCGGGCAAGGCGCGCACCTCGGGACAGCACGCCGGGATCCAGATCTCCGACGACACCGCGCTGCGCTGGATCACCGCGAATCCCGCGTGGGTCCTCGGCATCGACTCGGTGACCGGGACGCTCGAGGTCGGCAAACGCGCAGACGTCGTGGTGTGGAACAACTCACCGTTCTCGGTCTACGCGCGCGCGGATATCGTCGTCGTGGGTGGGCAAGTCGCCTTCGACCGCAGCAAGGGCATGCGGCCCGCGGACTTCGAGCTCGGCCACGGCGTGCTCGATGGAGGTGCGAAGTGAAGACAGCGTTTTTGATCGTTGCAGCGCTCGTCGCGGTCGCACACGCCGAGCCGATCGCGATCACCGGTGCGCTGATTCACGTCAAGCCGGGTGCGCCCGTCGACAACGCGACGATCGTGATCGACAAGGGTGTCGTGATCGCGGTCGGCGCGGGTGTCGCGATCCCTGCTGGCGCCAAGGTCATCGATGCCAAGGGAAAGACGATCACCGCGGGACTGATCGAAGGGCTCAGCACGATCGGCCTCGTCGGGATCGACCTCGAACAATCGTCCGTGGATGGTCGGTTCGGACCGACGGATCCGGTGCACGCGGACCCGGTACACGCGTCGTACGAGGCGCGTGATGGGTTCGATCCACGGTCGGTCAACGTCGCGGTCGCGCGCATCGGTGGCATCACCACGGTAATCGCCGCTCCGGCGGGCGGCATGATCGCGGGACAATCCGCAGCGTACACGCTCGACGGCGCACTCGAGCCGATCCTCGCGCCCGCCGCAATGCACGGTGTCGTTGGTGCAGACGGCGGAGCGGCGGCTGGTGGGTCACGCGGCACCGCGCTCGAGATGATGCGCGAGCTGCTCGATGACGCGCGCTCCTACGCCAAGGACAAGGGCGGCTACGAACGCAATGCGAAGCGCCGCTTGCTCGCCGACCGCCTCGATCTCGAGGCCCTGCAGCCCGTGCTCGCCGGCAAGTTGCCCCTGGTCATCGAAGCGCAGAGCGAGGCGGACATCCGCGCTGTACTGCGGCTGGCGGCGAAGCAGAAGATCAAGATCGCGATCGTCGGTGGCTCGGAGGCCTGGCGCGTCGCGTCCGAGCTGGCGAAAGCGAAGGTCACCGTGTTCGTCGATCCGACCGCGAACTTGCCGTCGAGCCTCGCTGCGAGTGACATCAACGACGATGCGGTCGCCGTTCTCGACAAGGCCGGCGTTCCGGTCGTGATCTCGACGATCGGGGGGAACTGGAACGCGCGCACGCTGCGCCAGCTTGCCGGCAATGCGGTCGCACACGGCATGGACTGGACCCACGCGCTTGCCGCGGTCACCACGACACCGGCCGCGCTGTACGGGCTAAAGGGGCGCGGCACGCTCGAGAAGGGCAGCGCCGCTGACCTCGTCGTGTGGAGTGGCGATCCGTTCGAGACGTCGACGGTCGCAGAGACGGTCGTGATCGGCGGCATCGTGCAGCCGATGGTCAGTCATCAGACCCGGCTGCTCGATCGCTACCGCAAGCTACCTGCGACGCGCTAACGCTCGCGCGGCGGGAACAGCTTCGCAAAGCTGTCCTTGTCGAGCGCCTTTTCGAGAGCGGCCTCGGGCTTCACCGTTCCGGCCCGCACGAGTTTCTCCAGAGACATATCCATCGGCTGCATGCCTTCGGCGAGGCCGGTCTGGATGTAGCCACCGATCTGCTGGGTCTTACCTTCGCGGATCAGCGATGCGAGAGCGCCGCTTCCGAGAAGGATCTCGTGGGCCGCGACGCGGCCGGCGCCGTCCGCCTTCGGCAAGAGCTGCTGCGCGACGACACCCGCGAGCGAGTCGGCGAGCAGGCCGCGGATTTGCGGTTGCTGCTCGGCGGGGAACGCGTTGACGTATCGATCTATCGTCGACGCCGCCGAGTTCGTGTGCACGGTCGCGTAGATCAGGATGCCAAAGCTCGCGAGCTGCAGCGCTGCCTTCATCGTCTCGGCGCCGCGAAGCTCGCCGACGAGGATCACGTCCGCATTCTCGCGACCCGCGCTGCGGATCGCATCGACGAAGCTCGGCACGTGAATGCCGACCTCCTTGTGCGTGATGAAGCACTTGCGCGGGTGGTGCACGAACTCGACCGGATCCTCGATCGTGAGAATGTGTCCCGCGCGACTGCGGTTGATGTGGTCGACCATCGCCGCGAGCGTGGTCGACTTGCCCGAGCCGGTCGGCCCGGTAACCAGCACGAGGCCGTTACGCAGATCGGCGAGCTTGCGGATGCCTGCAGGGACGCCGAGATCGTCGAGCGACTTGATCGTCGTCGGAATCGCGCGGAACACCGCACCGGTGCCGGTGAGCTTCTTGAGGTAGTTCGCGCGAAACCGCGCCTTGGTGCCGTGCGCGTGAGCGAAGTCGAGATCACCACTTTTCTGGAACAGCGTGCGCTGATCGTCGGTCAAGAGCGGCATCAGGATCGTCTCGATGTCACCCGAGCTCAGCGTGCGCGTGCCCTCTGCGAT
>JAYVWH010000058.1:0-7330 GCA_043786265.1 Kofleriaceae bacterium
CAGGGCCGGCTGGTCGCGATCGACCAGGGGACCACGAACGGCACATACGTCAACGACGTCGCGCGCGGGCGCATCACCCGCCAGGAGCTGCGCGACGGAGACGTCGTGATCGTCGGCGATCCCGATTGCCTCACGCTCCAGGTCAAGCTCGGTTGATCCACCGTGACCGTGCGATAGTCGGCCCATGGGTGCCGAGCCGTACACGGATGTCGCGATGCATGTGCGCGATGAGCTCAAGCGCGTGTGGTTGCGGCTCGAGTATCAGATTCGCCTCGGGTGGCGCAAAGAGACCGGTCTGGTCGGCGACGAGACCATCGGTCCAGAGGACATCGGCGGTCTGTTCGCGAATGCACGCGGTGCAGCGCAGACAGGTGGCGAGAGCGGCGCGGACCAGGTGCTCGAGCAGTGGATCGCGGCGCACCAGGCGACCGAGGCTCGCATCCGCGCCACGCTCGACGCGAAGATCGCATCACCGCTCGTCGACATCATTCGTACGTTTCAGCTGACGCAGCGCCAGTGGGCGACGCTGGTGTTCGCACTGATGCCCGAGGTCGACCCGAACATCGTCCAAGGCTACCGCTACCTCGAGCGCGATCCGAACTGCCGCAGCCTCGACGGACGGCTGCTCGCGCAGCTGGTTTACGACACGCCGCAGACGCGATCGATGATGGCGCGCGATCTGTCCGCCACATCGCCGCTGATGCGCTACCGCTTGCTCGATGTCGGGGGCGCGGGCCAGCCGAGCGACTCGCTGATGTTCCGCCGCATCCGCGCGGCGCCCCGCCTCGTCTATCTGCTCGACGGCAGCCCGCTCGAGCTCGATCCCGAGCTGGCGGAGTTCGCAGAAGTCCGCTCGGGTCCAGCTACCGGCTCCTTCCCGGCGGTGACTCTCGAGCGCGCGACGTCCGCGCTGCGGAGTAACGAGATCGTGCTCGCCGTGCAGGGCCAGCGCGGCCTCGGCAAGAAGCTGCTCTTGCAGATGGCAGCGGCGAACTGGAAGCAGCGCCTCGTCGTGGTCGACTCCAAGCGACTCGCGCAGCAGCACATCAGCGTGCAGCAGCAGACGATGCGTTCGCTCGTGCGCGAGCTCCTCCTGCTCGATGCCCTGCCAGCCTTCGTCGATGTGGATGACGCGGTCGTCGGCGAAGATCGCGACGCGATGCCAGCGTTCTTCGACCTGTTTCTGGATGAGTGGGAAGGCCCCCTCGCGATCACCATCAACCGCGAACGCATGCCGCGCATCCATCAGCGGCCACTCGTACATCTCACGCTCGAAGTGCCACCCCTCCTGGTGCGCGGCGAGATGTGGCAACAGGTCGTGCCGTCGCTGACGCCTGCCGACGCCGAAGGGCTCGCTGGACGATTTGCGATCCCCGGCGGTGTGATCGTTGCCGCCGCGCAGGCCGCCGAGGCCGGCCGTATGCCGGACTCGCCGCCGCCGGTCGCGACCGACCTCGACTACGCGGTCGCGGCACAGCTACACCAGCGCATCTCGCGTATGGGGAAGAAGCTCCCGACCCCGTACGACCTCGAGGACCTGATCCTCGACGAGGATACGCGCACCGCGCTCGTGGAGATCGCCGCGGCCGCGAAGGAGCGGCGCAAGATCCGCGACAAGTTCAAGCTGCGCGGCGCCCAGGGCATCAGCGTACTGTTCTCCGGCCACCCCGGCGTGGGCAAGACGATGTCGGGCACCGTGCTCGCGAAGCGACTAGGCCTCGATATCTACGAGATCGATCTCTCGCAGGTCGTTTCGAAGTGGCTCGGCGAGACCGAGAAGAATCTATCGGATGTGTTCGACGCAGCGGAACCTGGCCACGTCGTGCTGCTGTTCAACGAGGCCGACTCGCTCTTCGGGAAGCGCACGAGTGACGTCAAGAGCAGCAACGACCGCTACGCGAACATGGAGACGAACTATCTGCTCCAGCGTCTCGAGCGCTTCAACGGACTCACCGTGCTCACGACGAACCTCACCGGCGCGATCGACCCGGCATTCAAACGCCGGTTCACCTACGACGTGTACTTCACGTTCCCCAGCCCGGACCTGCGCGCCGAGCTGTGGCGCCGTGCGCTCCCCAAGGCCAGCGTCGGCTTCATCGATTACGACGAGCTCGCGGAGAGCTTCGAGCTGACCGGCGGTTTCATCAAGGTCGCGTGCGAGCGTGCCGCTTATGTCGCGGGTGCGAACAACGTCGACATCGACGAGGCGCTGATACGCGCGACCGTCGAGCGCATGTATCGCGAGCGCGGCAAGCTCAGCACCGTCGGGCCGCTCGAATGATCCGCATTGACTGGCAGACGGACGCCGGTGCGCTGCTCGCGATCGAGCCGACCGCCGCAGAGATCAACACGCACTCGCTCGCGCTGAGCGCCGGCTACAACGAGCCCGCAAACGCCGAGCTGATGGGACACGCGAACATCATCTCGGCCGCCGAGGTCGTCGACTCGTACGCGGAGTCGATCGCCGGTGGCATGCGCGCCTTCCTGCTATTCGTCGACGGAGCATTCGCCGGCGATGGCGACCTGCGCAACTTCCGCGGCACCAGCGCCGAATTCGCGTTCATGATCGCGGCGCCCCTCGCGCAGGGCAAAGGCCTCGGTACCCGCTTCGCGGCCATGATCCACGCCTTCGGATTCGTGCGCCTCGAGCTGCAGCGCATCTACGCCTCGGTCGTGCCGCAGAACACCGCGTCGCGCCGGGTCTTCGAGAAGCTCGGCTACACCGTCGACGACAGCCCGGAAGGCCGGACCTACGCCGAGGAGCCGGGCGACATCGTGCTCGTCCTCGACCGCGACGTGTTCATGCGCACGAACGACATTGCTGCAATCAAGATCGGAGTCCGCTGATGGCAACCGCATCGCAGATCCTCACCGGCATCGTCGCCCTCCTGCACGTCTACTTCCTCGTGCTCGAGATGTTCCTGTGGACCACGCCGTTCGGCCAGAAGACCTTCAAGCGCACCGCACAGCAGCAGCTGGACACGAAGTCCCTCGCGCAAAACCAAGGCCTCTACAACGGCTTTCTCGCCGCAGGCCTCGCGTGGTCCTACTGCGCGACCAGCGGCTACGAGATCCGCGTGTTCTTCCTCGCGTGCGTTGTCATCGCCGGCATCTACGGCGCCGCCACCGCAGCGAAACAGATCTTGTTCGTCCAGGCGCTACCCGCTGCAGCCGCCCTCGCTGTCACGCTCCTCTCGCGCTAAGGGCTCGTTCAGGAACAAGTGATCCGCTTCGAGCGTAGGTTCCCGTCGAGGACGGCCTGCTGGAGCGGCTCACTAATTGTTCGACGAGCCCTAAGTACAGGCCACCGTAAGTTGGTGGCCACGTACTCGTGCTCGTGCCACGTGCTCGTGCACGAGTACGAACGAGTACGAGTACGTGATCACCAACTTGCGGGCGGTTGTACTAAGAGCATCTCGAAGACGCGCGCGCACGGCGCTTGCTTCGATAACCGGTATGCCGCGAACCACGAACAAACCTGGCGAGCTCCGCCGCGACGCAGCTCGCAAGGACCCCAAACCCAAGATGAACGGCCAGCAGTGGCACGAGGCAAAGGTCAAAGACTTCGAGGCCGTGTCCAAGGCAGGCGCCGGGGCGGCGCCCGAAGTCGAGGGCGGCGGCGAAGAAGTCGGCATGGGCGCACGTCGCACTCGCCGCAAGCGCATGACTCCGGTCGGCAACGCCGTCGGTGCGCGCCGCGGTGCCAAGGGGACCAATCGCGCCGGCAATCCGGGCTAGCGCGCTCTACTGCGAAAGCGGAGTGTCGCGCAGGTGCGCGATCAGTGGAGCGTGATCGCTCGAACCGACCTCGCGATACGACTTGCAAGTAACCGCACCGTCGACGAACGCGTGATGCGCGGCGACGTAGTCGAGCCGCCACCCGATGTTGCGATCGCGCATATTTCGCCACGGTGCCCACCAGGTGAACAGGCGGTCGTTGTCAGGATCGACGTGGCGACCGACGTCGACGAGGCCGTGCGAGAACAGCTTGTCGATCAAATCACGCTCGGGGTTCGACTGACCGACCATCTCTTTGCGCAGCGTGGGATGAACGTCCATCGGGCTGCGTGCAACGTTGAAGTCGCCGCACAGCACGAGGTGCTTGCCCGCGGCCGCGAGCGCGCCCGCCCACGCTTCGAGCTCGTTGAGGAACACGATCTTGGCCTTGAAGTCCTTGCCGCCGTTCGGCACGTAAACCGACGCGAACACGAGCGTGCCGACTTCTGCGACGACGATGCGCGTCTCGAGATCGAATGGCGGATGGATGAACTGCGGCGCGTCGGGGAACGTCTTCTGGCGCAACAACAGGGCGACGCCGGAGTAGCCGCCATTGCCATGCCAGTGCGCGTGATAACCGGCGACCTGATCGAGCGGCGACGGGATCTGCGCGGGGGACGCCTTGATCTCCTGGAGGCAGATCACGTCGGGCTCCTCACCATCGATCCAGTGCACGACTTGCGAGGACCGCGCGCGGATCCCGTTGACGTTCCAGGTCGCGATCTTCACGCGCCTGGATTAGCACTCTATTGCACGGTCGTCACGATCGAGTCCGCCTCGTAACCGGCGACCGTCACGTCGATCTGCCACGTCCCCGGACCGGGGGCATTCATGCCGAGCAGACCGTGCGCGGTGCCGTCGGCGCGGGTCGACAACGGTACGCGCGCATCGACGAGCTGCGGGATCCCGTCGAGGCGAGTCGTCACGAGTGCCTCCAGCGGGCGGATGCCGGCAGGCGTCACTATCTCGAGACCGACAGGATCGCCTGGCGACAGCGTGCACGTGAGGCCACAGGTCAGCTCGGTATCGATCGGCGGCTTGCGGATCAGCGCGTCGACCTTGGTGAGCGGCCCGTCGCCGAGCTGCGCCGAGATCGACCACTGCGTGCCATCGGGTGCGGCAGGGACCGGAATGGCCGTCGTGTTCTCGGTGCGGTTGTTGATCACGAACGTGCGGACGGGAGGCACTGGATCGGGCTGGAGCACGCCGTCGAGCGTCGAGTGGATCGTGACGAACTGGGTGACCGTGCCCGGCACCGCGACGTGAACGTGGACGGTGCCCGTCGCCCCTGGGATCTCGCAGGTTCCTTGCTGGCACTCGAGCAGGACCAGCTCGACCTGCGGCGCGGTCGTGGTGAGGACCTCGGGCACCATCGTCTGAAAGCCCGCGTTGACTCCTGCAGTGATCCGCAGGTCGGTCGACGCGCGCTCGGGTGCACGCAGCGTGGCGATGTAATACGCGCGCTCGCCGACGCGGAACTCGTCGGACATCGAGATCGGAGCGTCGCTGGCGACACCATCGAGCGTGACCACGACGTTCGGGGTCGGCGCGACGGTCGAGCCGGAGAACGGAACGTCGGGGCCGTAGTCGATGACGACCTCGATGAAGTCGATGCCGGAGAGCAGGCGGGTGTCTGCACGGTACGGACACGTGCCCGACACGCCGAGCGTCGGATCGATCGGGTCGCCCGCCATCAGCGCAAAACAGCCGCCGTCCTGCTTCAGCACGGACACGATCGGTTGCGCGTCGGTGGTGATGCCGGAGTCGCAACCGGCGATCGCGAGGGCGATGAGTAGTAGGGAGTGGATCTTCATCGGCTTGCCGTGGTGTCGGAGCTGGGTCCCATCGCCTGGCGGACCAGGTCGGGGATGTTGAGCTGGAGGGTGATGCCGAGATACGGCGAGAACACGGTGTGCGGCTCCTCTGCGAGGAGCGTGCTGTTGCGGCGTTCGACGACTGCACCACCGAGCGTGATGCTGGTGTAGGGCAGCACGTGGACCGCGGCGCCGATGAACAGCGGTGGCAGCTCCCCCGGGCCGTCGTAGCGCATGTCAGGGCCGAACGAGGTCCGGTACGGCGCGATGCCGATCTCGAGTGCGATCGCTCGGCGGAGATCTTTCGTCGTGAAGCCGTGACGCCACGGCACGTCGTTGACCGGATTGGGGTCGAGATGGATCTGCGCGCCGAGATAGAACAGGCCAAACGTCTCGTCGGGACGGAGCACGCCCGCGTAGCCGACGATCGGCGTCACATAACTGAACACCCACGTCGAGGACTCGAACGACAGCCGCAGCGGTGTCGGCATCGTCGATGTCAGCGTGAGGATGCGACGCGACCGCGTCACCAGCTTCTCTTTCGTGCTCTTCCATTCATTGTCGGCGGCAACGAGCGCCGCGAGCTGCTCGCGCATCGTCTCGATCGCCGCGGCGTCTGGGTTCTGGCACGCAAGCCAGTTGTCGAGCGTGCTCGCCTTGCCGCAGTTGACCCCGGTGGTCGACAGATCGATGAAGTCACTGAGTCGCTGCATCTGCGCGAGTGCCTTGCCGAGGAACTCGCTGTCCTGGGCTGTCCACGCCTCGAGACCGAGCTGCGCGAGGCCCTCTCCGAGAACGCGCAGCGAGATCCACTCCTGGTCGACCCGCAGGCGCCGATCGCCGAGCTGGAGCAGGTCGTAGAGCGTGACGTCGTCCGCCACCTGTAGCGCGTCGGTCGTCGTGTTGAGGATACTGGCCTGCTTGCCGCTCGGCGCCTTCGATGCAGCAACGCGGATCGATCGGCGATCCTCGAGGAGCTGCAGCATGCGAACTTGAACCTTGCCGTCGCTGGTGTACAGCACGGTCGTATTGCCGCGCACCTGCGGTAGCAGCACGCCCGCGCGTCCGAGCAGCTCGGCGGTCGCGTGCGCGAACGGATCCGTCGCTACATCGAGCCACACACCGGTCGCGACCGGGGGCATCGCATTTGTCTTGTCGAAGAAGCGATCGCTCATGTGCCCGACGACCTCGACGATCCCGGTCGCGCTTGCGAGCTCGGTGCGCGCGGCGTCGGTGACGAGCGACGACAGCTCCGACAGTTTTTCAGGCGTGCGGCGCAACGTACCTGCCGCTAACAGGGCACGCGCGACTGCGGTCTCGTAGTCTGCGAGTTGCTCCTCGTCACACGAGGCCTTGTCACCGCACGCGACGATCTTGCTCGCGATGCCGTCGACGAGCGGAGTGAGCACCGCCTCGTCGAGTACTTGCTGGTGCTCCGTGGTCACGACGACGAGGCAGTAGCCGTAGCCGGCGGAGAAGAAGTCGCGCTCGTGGGGTACGAGCACCGTGAACTCGCGGTCGTCATCGCGGCGACGCTGCCATGCGGCGGTGACGAGAACGTCCGCTCGCCGGCTCGCACCGATCGCGTGGGGAAAGATCTCGAACGCACGGTGGACGCCTGCGTCGTAGCGGGGCGTCGGGATCGATTCGACCTCATCCTCGTCCTCGTCGTCACCGCCGGCGGACACAGCCGACTCGAGATCGAGATCGGCGATCAGCTCGCGACAGCTCGGTCCGCT
>JAYVWH010000059.1:0-2953 GCA_043786265.1 Kofleriaceae bacterium
ACAACGATCAAGGCCGCGCTCGCAGCGAGCTCGACGGTGCGCGCACATATCGACGTGCAGACCACGTCGGCGCCAGCAGCCGGTACCAACGTCGTTGGAAAGATCGTGGGTGAAAATCCCGAGACGATCGTGCTCGGTGCGCACTACGACACGTGGTTCACCGGCTCGTCAGACAATGGCGGGGGTGTCGCCGAGCTGCTCGAGATCGCAGCGCGCCGCAAGCAGCACAGCAAGCCGAAGTACACGCTCGTGTTCGTCGCGTACGACGGCGAGGAGACCGGCCTCTACGGTGGCTACGCGTTTTATCGCCAGCACAAGATCGTCGCGAACGAGAAGCTCCTCGCGGTGCTCAACTTCGAGAGCCCGTCGGCGCTCAACCCAGACATCGCAGGCGTTGCACACTCGAATCAGCCAAAGCTCGACGAGGCACTGCAGGCCGCGCACCTGCGCCAGATCTACAGCCTCTACGCGGGGCTCGAGATCGTCGCGCAGCTGTTTGGCGGCATCATCCCGACGGACATCCAGGGGTCGTACCGCGGCGGGACAGCGACGGTCTCGACTGCGGCGACGAACCCCTACTATCACACGATGATGGACACCCCGGACAAGGTCGATCTCGCGCTGCTCGTCGCATCGACCGATGCGTTCGATGCGGCGCTCGACTATCTGTTCAAGCTGAAGCCGGCCGACTTCGCAGTCACCGATCCCGAGCTGTGGACCGCCGATGTCGTGACGACCGCCGGCGCGATGCTCGATGTCTCGATCACCGTGCGCGACGCCAGCGGCACCCCGCGCGCGAACGCGCTCGTCAATGTCAGCGCGATGCACGACGACTTCTTCCTGTCGAGCGAGACCAAAGGGATGACCGATTCCAGCGGCAAGATCACGCTGCAGCTACCCGCGACGGTGACCACCAACGGCACGGACAACCGGTTCCTGCACGTCACCGCCGGCCCGATCTACCCGCTCGTCGAACAGATCGTCCGGCTTTGATCACCTGGCCCTTCGGCGATGCTCAAGGTCCGGCAAAGCCGGACTTTGCTAACCCGCGTGATGAACGAGCACGACCGTGATGTTGTCGGCGCCGCCGGCAGCATTCGCACGCCCGACGAGCTCTCCGACCGTCGCCGTGAGATCGGCTGAGTCCTTCGTGCACTCGAGCAGCTCCTCATCGGACAGGTGGCCCGATAGACCGTCGCTGCACAGCAGGTAGCGATCGTCGGGCTTGAGATCGTGAGTGCGCAGGTCAACCTCGACCACATCGTTGAGACCGAGCGCGCGCGTGATGACGTTCTTGTGCGGGAAGTTGTTCTCCTCCTCGCGGGTCATCGACGGGTTGATCTCCTTGAACTGCTCGAGCAGGGAGTGGTCGCGCGTGAGCCGTACGATCTCGCCATCGCGAATACGGTACGCACGCGAATCACCGACGTGGGCGATCGTGATCGTCTCGCCGACGATCGCGGCGACGACGAGCGTCGTGCCCATGCCCTTGCGGCCCTTGTCGGCGCTTGCCTCGTAGATGCGCAGGTTCGCAAGGCCGACACCGCACAGAACGCGATTCTCGACGAGCGACAGATTCTCCTCGCGCTTGAACGGCCACTCCAGTTCCGGGTCCTTGCAGGCCGCATGATAGAAGCCCGCGATCTCGCTGAGCGCGAGGCCCGAGGCAATCTCGCCCGCGGCGTGCCCGCCCATACCATCAGCGACAAGCACGAGCGCGTCATCCTCGAGGACGCCATAGCCATCCTCGTTATGGTTGCGGCGCATGCCCAGGTCGGTCCTGGCAGCCCAGCGGAGCTTCATCTAGGCCATGATAACAGCGGTTCAGCGCTGTGTTGCAATCTCGGCGACACCCCGAAACGCAGAACCGAGCGGAAGCAGCCAGATCTTGCGTGACCACAGCGCGGACGCATGGGTCAAAACCGCCGCCCGCGGCACCGAGCGCTCGACCCTCCAGACGCCGCCGTAACCATCGGAGACGAACTCCGGTGTCGGCTCGACATCGCCGCCGCGATACAGCGGCGACGCGACCGCCAGGCGTACTTGGGCGTCGCCCGCATACATGAACGGCTCCCACGGCGCTACCTTCGCCCCGACGAGGGCGTCGACCTCTGCGGTTGTCGCGACACCGCCGACGCCGGCGATGAAGCGGGGCTCGAGCTCGACCGGGGTCAACCCCTTGGCGGCGAGCGCGAGGGAAAATAAGGTCTCGTCGGGTTCCGCGACAGGCGACGCGACAGTTGCGACGCCACGGCTGCGGTGCACGACGAGGGCGCTGGCGGCGACCCCGGCCACGACGAGAACGGTGAGCCCGATGGCGAGGCGGTTCAGACGGCGGCGGCCGACTCGAACATCGTTGTCGAGTGCCGCGGCGGCATCTGCCGCCCTGGCTTCCTCGAGTAAACGCTGCACGACGGCACGCTCGCGCTGCTTGTCCGCAAGTTCGCGGGCGAGAACCTCGTCGCGGGCGGCCAGGGCATCGGTGTCGTTGCGATAGGCCGTCATCGGCCTATTGGACACCGATCCGGGCCGCCGCGTGGGTCTTACAGGCGGCCAGTGGCGGCGAGCAGGATCAGGATGAGGACGATGATACCGGCCGGGCCCATGCCCGCCGCACCAAAGCGGCCGTAGCCGGCGCCACCACCGAGAAGAGCAAGAAGGAGCAGAACAATGAGTAGGGTCATCATGGAGGTCGGTACTGCGACCCACGTGCCAGTGCCGCAACCTACGGAACTTCGACCGCTCCTGCCGTGCCCGGCTCTGCGCGCGGTGTGCCCCGCTGGTCTGTAGGGCGGCCGGTCGCGATGCCACGTGCGGGAGATGCCGAACCGGGCGCGAGTGTCTCGGTAACGCCCCCCTTGCTGGCGAGCATGCCGAGGGATGGATCCGCAATCAGTGGGTACGCGGTGCACAGCGAGCCGCTGGGCCACTACAGATTCCCACCGCCGCCAGC
>JAYVWH010000060.1:0-9722 GCA_043786265.1 Kofleriaceae bacterium
CCCCGCGAGTTTGCGATCTTTTGCGATCCGGTGCCGGTCCCCGCTACGATCATTTTACGTGCGTGCGGTCCTCCTCGCTGTGCTGGCCGGCTGCGCGCACCCCACCTCCGTGCTCCCGGCCGACGCGCCGGCTGATCGTCCGCATGACGTGGCGCGGCACTTCACGATCTGGCTCGGTGGAGCACGCGTCGGAACGGCGGTCGAGCACGAGCACTGGACCGACACAGGCATGACGCTGGCTCGGACGGAGACGCTGCGCTTCATGCGCGGTGATGACGAGATCAACCTGGCGACCTCGATCGTGATCGACGCGAGCGTTGCACTCGATGCGCGACGCGTACAGTGGACGGAGATCAGCGCCGACACGCGCTCGGCCGAGGCCGTGCGCACCGGCGATGGTTGGCGCCTGTCGACCGGAGGATTCCTGGAGATGCCAGCAGTGCCGGCAGAGCTCGTGCCGCTGATCGTCCGGCGTGATGGCAGGTTTGCCGGGCCGATCTTCTTGCCCGCGCGCGGCTTCGTCACTGGCAACGGGCGAGTCGATCTGATCGCTGCACACCGCATGATCGCGCGGCTCGTGCTCGATGCGGGTGCGGTGGTCGAAGCGACGATCGATCTCGGCGACGACGGCGCGCCCGCGCGAATCGTCGACGGCGAAGGCGTGATCGCCCTCCGCACGAGCGAGGCGCAAGCGCAGGCACCTTTCACGCCGGTCGATCTGATCGCGGCGACATCCTTGCCGATCACGGGAACGCATCACGGTGATCGGTTGATTCTCGCCGGCAACGTCGCACTCCCTTCCCTACCCGGCCAGCGGGCGCACCTGGCGAACGATACCATCGCAAGGTCCGGCTCTGCCGGACCGCGCAGCGGCGCCGAAGGCGGTGTGGAGTTGATCGAGGTGGAGCTGTCGGCGCGGTTCGTCGGTGATCTGCCGGGAGGCGTGCCATCGCGCGAACGCAGCGCGGAGATCCGCACGCTCGTAGATACCGTGCGCGAACGAATCACGCCGAGCCTCGCGGCAGGACCGACGTCATCGCGCGATGCGACCACCGCGACCTCCGGCGATTGCACGACCTTCGCGCTTGCCTACGCGGCGCTCGCGGCGTCACACGGAATTGCGACACGGGTCGTGACGGGGCTGCGCGTCGATGAGAACCGGCTGATCCGTCATCGCTGGGCGATCAGCTGGACCGGGACGCGATGGATCGCGATCGACGCTGCGTTCGGTCGTGTCCCGGCGGGCGGTAACCTGATCGGTCTCGCCGTACACGATGCAGATGACGCGGGTTTGGTCGCTGGCGAAGCCGCGCTCACGCAGGTGCGTGGCGCGGCGTGGGCACCTTAGCTACGCACGGCGAGCACGATCGCGAGCACGACGACCACGAGGGCAAGGCCAGCGACGAGCCACGGCCACACGCGGGGTCCCTGGTGGGCGCGCAGCATCGCGCTACCGATCGACTCCGGGCCGCCGGCGCCACTGCGCGAACCGGCCCTTGCGCTCGGCATCGCTGCGAGGCTCTCGCGGCGGCGCTCCATCATCGCGGCGGACGTCGCGGGGAGTCGCTCGGCGACGCTCGCGGCGTCCTCGAGCTCGACCAGCTCGATCGCGGGTGCGCTCGAGATGCTCTCCAACGCAGACACGCCGCTGTCTTCGCGCTGCCTCGTCTTCTGACCGAACGCCCACTCGACCCATGCGACAAGCTGCGACTTCGTGAGGGGCGCGTACTCGCGCGCGTGGGCCGCGATCGCGGCGCGAAAGTTCGCGGCGTTCTGCCAACGCTTGCTCTGGTTACGATCGAGCGCGGTGAACACGATGTCGTCAAGCGCGGACATCACCTCGGCCCGATACCGCGACGCCGGTGGAATCGGCTTGAACCGGACCTGGTCGATCATGCCTGCGTTGTCGTTGGCGTCGAACAGCCGCTTGCCTGTGAGCAGCTCGAACAACACGACACCCACGGCCCACAGGTCGCACCGGACATCGAGCGTCCCGTCGAGGTACTCGGGTGCGATGTAGTTGAGCTTGCCCTTGAGCACACCGGCTTGGCTCTCGGCAGACGACTGCTTTGCCTTCGCGAGGCCGAAGTCGATCAGCTTCACGAAGCCGACCGTCGACACGATCAGGTTCTGCGGCGAGATATCGCGATGGACGATGCCGAGCGGCAGGCCCTCCTCGTCGCACAGGTTGTGCGCGTGGTGGAGCGCGTCGCACAGCTGGAGCACGATATCGAGCACGACCGGAATTGGCATGTAGCCGACGTGCTGGTTGCACTGACGCGCGAGCTGCTGGACCGTCGGGCCCGGGACGAACTCGAATGCGATGAAGTACGTGCCCTGGATCCGGCCGAACTCGTAGACCTGCGCGACGTTGGGGTGGCTGAGGTAGCGCGCGAGTCGCGCCTCGTCGATGAACATCGCGACGATTTCGGGGTTCTCCGCCACGTGCGGGAACAGCCGCTTGAGCGCGACGCGCCTGGGCACACCGCCGGGTGGACGCCAGTCCGCGAGGTGGACACTGGCCATCCCGCCAGCGCCGAGCTCCTCGTGAATCGAATAGGCGCCGAACTTCACCGGCATTCAGCCGATGGTACGACGAGCAACGGCCTCCACTATAGTTTCTAGCCGCCGGCGCGGCAGGCCCACAGCGCGCGGCGGACGGCTGCCTCGTCGAGGTCGTCGCCGATCAAGACCAGCTCGGTCTTGCGAGGAGCCTCGCCCCACGCACCTCGTAGATCGAGGGAAGTCCGCACACCGGCACGCTCGACGAAGCCACGCTGTGCCTCACCGGCGAGGTGCACGAAGCCTTTCGCGCGGACGAGCCGGTCGCCGAGGCCGGCGATCACCGCCATGACGCGATCGCCGACCAGCGGGGCGTCGTCGGTGAACGTCACGGCGACCAGCTGGCCGCCGTGGTGGTGCCCGTGGTGATCGTCGTCGTCGTCGTGGTCGTGCGGCTTGCGCAGGTTCCACGCCCGGACCTTGCGCGCCTCGACCACCCAGGACGTCATCGCGACGGCCCCGGCCTCGTCGTCGGGAAAGCTGGCCCGCTCGGCGTGCGGGGCGAATTCGTCGAGCGTCGCGTGCGTGTTGCGGACGGCGTCGGGGCTCGCGACATCGAGCTTGGCGAGCATCACGCGATCCGCGGCGGCGGCCTGCTCGCGTGCCTCCTCGCGAGTGCGCACGGCGGACGCGCCGGTCTCGGCATCGACGACGCAAATGACACCCGCCGGCATGATGCGATCGCGCACCGCCTCGGGGACACGGACGAGACCGTCGAGGATCGCGGCCGGCTCGGCGATGCCGGTAGTCTCGAGCACGACGTGGTCGGGCGCAGAGCGCGCGACGATGTCGCCGATTCCGTCCCACAGGTCGTTCCTGATATCGACCTTGCAGCACACGCAGCCGCCCGCGAGCTCGAGCACGTCGCCGCCGCGGCCGATGATCAGCTGCGTGTCGATCGAGATCCGGCCGAGCTCGTTGACCAGAACCGCAATGCGGCGCCCGTGCGGTGCGGCGAGCATGCGGTTGATCGCGGTCGTCTTGCCGGCACCGAGCCAGCCGGTCAAGATCGTGAATGGGACGCGGGACATGGCGAGCTCAGCGCTTGAACAGTGCGCGCTCGACGACGTTCGCGAGGACGTCGCGCACGAACGGGCGCACGACAAACGCGTCGGGGCCAGCCTCCGCGCCCACGTCGTAGATGTCGATGTACGACGACGTCATCATCACGATCGGAATCGCCTGCGTGGTCGCGTCGACCTTGAGGCGGCGGCAGACCTCCGCGCCGTCGATCTTCGGCAGGTCGCTATCGAGCAGGATCACGTCGGGGGGCTCGTGCTTGACCCGCGCGAGCGCACTCGCGCCATCACGTGCGATCTGCACGATGTGGCCGCGGCCCGACAGCACCTTCACGACCAGCCGAACGACGTCCGGCTCGTCATCGATCACCAACACTCTCGCCATGATTACTCGTCGATCACCGAGCGAAGACAGGTCTCCGCCACCGGCGACTCCCAGTCGCGCTTGTTGACGAAGTACGCGCGAATCATCCCGTTGCGGTCGATGAGCGCGGACTCCGGGACGGCCTTGATGCCCCACGCGGACGCGATCGCGCCGATGTTGCCGTCGCCTTCGGGCGGATCCAGATAGACCTTGAACGGCACCCCGCCGGGCAGCGAGCGCTTGTAGAGATCGAGCGCCTGCGGCAATGCGACGTCGCCCTCGGGGACGCGCGTACGCGGTGCCAGGCCTTCGACGAGCGCGAGCAGCACATCGCTCCACGAGCGGTCCGACGCGAGCGCGATCACCTTGAAATCGTCACTGGACAGCTCCTCGGCCATCGCGGCCAGACGCGGCTTCTCGGTCTTGCAGACGCCACACCACGACGCCCAGAAGTTCACGAGCACGACCTTGCCGCGGAAGCTGCTGAGCTTGACCGGATTGCCGTTGTTATCGAGTGCAGTGAAGTCCGGCGCCGCCATCGGCAGCTTGCACGGCTCGCCATTGCACAGGGCCGGGCCGGTCGCGCGAAGGCCGGCGCAGGCTGCCTTCTCCTCGCGAGCCGCGGCGTTGGGCACCATCCACAGAAAGAACGAGAATACCACCAGGCCCAGCAGTGCCACGGCGCCACCGGCGATCAGCATACGCGGATCGACGACAACTCCCTTTGGGGACTCGGCCATCACGGACACTTTACCTCGGAAAGGGCGCAGGGGGGCGCCGGAGATTCCGCTATGCTCAACCGGATGTCGCTGCGCGGTTCGCTCGGCACCATGTCTGCGGAGGACGTGCTCGATTGGGTCGCCCGGCGCAAGCTGTCGGCGCCGATCACGTTCGAGCGGCGTGGGCTCGTGCGCAGCCTGGTCGTCGAGGACGGCCAGATCGTGTGGGCGAGCAGCAATCGCCGCGACGAGCAGCTCGGCGTCATTCTTGTCCGCAGCGGATACGTCGCGGAACGCGCACTTGCCGATGCGCTGGAAGCCCGCGCCGAGACCGGCGTGCCCCTGGGCAAGGTCTTGCTCATGTCTGGTCTGATTACCGAAGCAGACCTGGTGGATATTCTCGCCACCAAGATCCGCGAGACGGTGACCGACGTGATCACCTGGCATGAAGGCCAGTTCGACGTTGTCCCGCGCGTCCAGTCGCAGGCGGGGGTGGTCGCCGAGCTCGGCATCGAGGTCTGTCTGACCGTCGCCCGCCGGCGCGCCACCCGGATGACGGAGATCATGGGTGTGCTCGGTGCCGACGACGTCACCTTCTACGTGCCGCCCGATGCCGTCCCACCCGCGTCGCACGGTAGTGATGTCGTCGACGTCGTCAAAGTCTGGAGCCTCGCGGGCGATCGTCACACGGCCGGTGATATCGCCGCCGCCTTCTCGGGTGAGCGCTTCGTCACCTACGGCCTGCTCGTCGACATGGTGCAGGCCAATCAGCTCGTGATCGATCGCCGCCACCGCGAGCGTACGAACTCCGCCGTCGAGCTCGCGGCGGGTGCGCGCGGCCGCCTCCGTCACGGTGACCGTGCGGGTGCGCTCGCAATGGCGAAGCAAGCCCTCCATCAAGATCCGAGCGATCCAGAGGTGCGCAAAACGTTCGCACAGATCGAGCGTGCACGTGTTGCCGAGCTCGCGAAGCAGATGCTCGCGCGCCATCGAGTCCCGCGTCGCATCAAGGAGCCTACCCACGCGCTCGGCCTGTCCGATGCCGAGATCGAGCTGGCGGGCCGCGTCGACGGTTGTTGGGACCTCCTATCGCTGATTCGCGCGGCAAATGTCCGTGAAGCAGAAGCACTGCTCGCGTTCGCTCACCTCGCCGAAGTCGGCGTGCTAGAGCTGGGCTGAGGCCATGGACACCGCGCAGTCCCCAGGCACGTTCGACCGCGGGAAGCTCCTGCCGCGATCGGGCATCGGCGTCGATGAAGCGTGGCTCGTGATCGCGCCTCCCGGCAACCCGATCATCCGCCTCGATGCGCGCCTCCTCGATCGCGTCGAGCTGATCGGCCGGTCGCCGACCGCGCCGCTCGTCGCGTCGGGCCTCGCCACCGCGGGCGTCGCAGCGGCCGCGCTCTCCCTCGTCCCCGGTGGCGTGTTTGCGTGCGCTGGTCTCGCCTACCTCGCGCACGAACGCTTCAGCGAAGCACGTCGTCGCTCGCGCAGCCGCGATTTGCTGTTGGCCCTCGGTGATCTCGAAGTCGCCCTCCATGTCGCCGATGGACCCGAGGCCGCGAAAAAGGTCGCCGACCAGCTGGCCCCCTACACCCGCGACGCACCGATCACGCGCCCCGAGGTCTACGAGGACGCCAAGCGCCGCATGCGCGCCCAGGCTGAAGGTCGCGGTGAAGCATCCGCGAAGCGCGAGATCGAACACGCGCTGCTCGTCGGCAACGACGTCGTCTATCTCCAGAAGGCGCCCGACGGTAACGACAAGCTGCAGGTCGGACAGATCGCCTTCCGCATTGCCGAGGTTCGCGAGTACGCCCTGCGCGGTGCGAACCTGCCGCTCACCGGTGGTCGCCTGCTCCAGGCCGCGATGGGCCTGCTCGTGGTCGCTGCCGAGGAGCGCGCCGGCTCGGGCGAGGATGTGACGCTCCTGTCGAAGCGGATCGCCGACTACGAATCGTGGTCCGGTCACACCGCCGGTCGCTGATCCACTCGAATGTCTGGCAAGCTGCGCCGATGCTGTTCGAGCCGTTCACATTGCGCTGCGGCATCGTGCTGCCCAATCGAATCGCGCTAGCCCCGCTGACGAACTTACAGTCGCATGCGGATGGATTGCTCGCGGACGCAGAGCTCGCATTTCTCGCGCGCCGCGCGGATGGTGGATTCGGGCTGATCTCCACGTGTGCCGCGTATGTCGCGCGCGATGGCAAGGCGTGGGACGGCGAGCTCGGGATCGACCGTGACGAGTGCCTACCAGGGCTGACGACGCTCGCGGCACGACTCCACGCAGGAGGCGCGAAGACGATCGTGCAGCTGTTCCATGGTGGCGTGCGAGCGGACTCCGCACTGACCGGCGAGCCCGTGTGGAGCGCGTCGGCCTTCACCGACGGTGCGCCTGAAGGTGTCGTCCCGCGCGCGGCGACCGAGCAGGACATCACGACGGTGATCGACCGGTTCGTCGATGCTGCGGTGCGTGCGCAGCGAGCCGGCTTCGATGGGGTGGAGCTTCACGGGGCGCATGGCTATCTGCTGTCGCAGTTCCTGTCGCGTACGATGAATCTGCGCACCGATGCGTGGGGCGGCGACATCGCCGGGCGCGCACGGCTGCTGCGTGAGGTCACCCGGCGCATTCGTGGGCGCTGCGGTCCAAACTTCATGCTCGGAGTCCGGATCTCTCTCGAGGACTTCGGTCAGGCCAAGGGACTCGATCTCGACGAGAGCCTGGAGGTCATCCGCTGGCTCGTCGAAGACGGCGTCGACTTCATTCACGTCTCGCTGTGGGATGTGACGCGGATGAGCGCGAAGCGTCCCGACGTACATCCGCTCGGTTTGGTACGCGCGATCGTGCCACGCGAGGTCGCCGTGCTCACCGCCGGAAAGATCTGGTCGCGCGAAGATGCCGAGATGGCGCTCGAGCGCGGAGCCGATGTGGTCGCGCTTGGGCGATCGGGAATTGTGAATCCCGATTGGCCCGAGATGGTGCGCTCCGGCCGCGAGATCGAACGCCCGCCGGTGACGCGTGCTGCGCTCGTCGGCCGCGCCGTGTCACCGCTGTTCGTCGAGTACCTCACGCGCTGGAAGAACTTCATCGCGGACTGACAGGCACGAAGCACAGCTCGAAGGCGCAGCCCTGCCCCGGCGCCGATGCCGCATCGACGGTCACGCCCCACGGCGTCACGATGTCGCGCACGAGCTCACCCGCGCTGTCCCACGCCGCATCACCGGCACCGTTGTCCGCGATCGACACCATGGCCACTCCCTCCTCGGTCCACACGCGCACGGAGAGCGAGCTGTTGTCGGCCGAGCGCGCAGACCGGGCACACACACCGACGAGCTGAGCGACCACGAGCGCGAGCGTTCCCGCGACACCGCGTACTGGCGGTGCCGCACCGAGGTCGACGAGGAGCTCGATCTTGTTCGGCGCGGCGAAGTGATGATCTGCGAGGCGCAACCCCGTGTCGACGGCGGTGGCAACGTCGAACGCCGTCGTCACGCGATCGCTGACGGCGCGGTCGAGCTCGTCGACCCGGCGCGCGAGCTGGGTCGCTTCGAGGTAAGCAGCGCCGAGATCGTGACGCAAGGTCTGGAGCGACCGCCACGGATAGGGTGTCGGACCGGTCGAGGTCGCGACGTGGCGTTCGAGGTGATCGACGAGCAAACCGAGGCGATCGCGCAGACCGCGGCTCGGGTCGGCGACGGTGCTCGCGAGCTCGATCGCGAACGCACCCTGCAGCTCGCGCTCGCGCGTCACAGGCTCCCCGTGAGCAAGAACCAGGTCTCGTTGGTGCCTTCCCCGGTGAGGCCGTGTGCGTAGCCGATCTCGAGAGTGCCGGGCACGAAGTAGCCAAAGTATGCATCGAGGCGGAGCGCCGCACCGAGCGAGGCGCGCAGATCGCGGCGGGCGTCAAACGTCGTGTCGAACGCCGTGCCCATATCACCGAGCGCGGCGAAGTGAACGCGGCGCAGGTAGATCGGCAGCGATTGCAGGCCGTGCTCGATGTTGAACAGCTCCTGGCGGTACTCGAGGTTGAGCAGGTGGTACTGGTTGCCCGCGACGGTACGGGCGGGATAGCCGCGCAGGTAGCCCGACGAGCCGCTGCGGATCGAGTTGACGATCGAGTCGACGACATCCTGGGCCGGAACGCCACCGAGGCCAAAGCCGCCGAGGCGCAGCAGGTCACCGGAGCGAATCGCACCGACGAGGCGAAGCGAGAGGACCGGCGTCTTGCCCCATAGCCTCTGATAGCGATCCATCGCGTACGACACTGTGACGTTGCGATAGGTGGCTCCGAGCGCGGGGTGGTCGAGACGGATCCCGACGCTGCCATCGAAGCCGGACTGGCTACCGATACCGAAGCTCACGCCCTTGACGGTCGAGAAGGCGACGCGCGTCGCGATACCCGCCTGCACGTAATCCGTAGGCGGCCTCAGCGGGACACGCATGTTGGGGTCGAGCGACATATCCGGCGGATCGACGAGCCTGAACCAGTCGACGTCGTAGTCGAACGAGAGTGTCCAGCTCGAGCTCGGCCGTGACTCGAACGGAATCCCGACCGACATCGTCCCGCTCCAATCCTCCTCGCGGTAGCGCTTGTTGACGCCATCGATGCGCCAGCCCCCGCGGTCGACGAGCGTGCGCGAGGTGGCAAAGCGCAGTGCCGGCAGCAGACCGAAGTAGCCGTAGGACGCCCCGATGTTGGCGTCGCCGCTGTCGGTATTCAGGCCAACGGCCAGGGACCACCCGTGCAGACCGACCGCATCTCCACCACTGGTCGCGATGCTCGCGTTCTTGGAGGTGCCGTCGTAGGTCAGGGTCCAGTTCTGTGGCGCGATCGATTCGGCGGCGCGGTACGGACGCGGCGCGCTGACCGCGACCTCGTCGGTCTTGACGTCGACAGGATCCGGCCGGTCGTCGATGTAGTCGCGCGCCGGTAGCCACTTGGTGCGATCCAACGGCAGCTCGAACATGTCGTACCCACCGGCCGGGACGGAGGCGATGAATGCGAGGCGCTTGCCGTCCGGCGAGACCTCCGGCTGGAACGCACTCCCAATAACGTTCGT
>JAYVWH010000061.1:0-2968 GCA_043786265.1 Kofleriaceae bacterium
GCGCCCATCGTCATGAACTCGTTGGCGCCCTTGAACAAGCGCTGCGCGGTGAGGAGCTCGAAGAGCACGATGCCGAGCGAGAACGTGTCGGTCCGGCGATCGACGGGCCTGCCGGTGCACTGCTCGGGCGACATGTACGAGCTCTTGCCCTTGAGCGTTCCGCTCGACGTCGCATGCGTCGAGCGCTGCGCCGCCCTCGCGAGGCCGAAGTCGACGAGCTTCACGCTGCCGTCGTAGCCGATCAGGATGTTTGCCGGCGCGATGTCGCGATGGACGATGCCCTTGGATTCACCGCCCGGTTTGACCTGCTCGTGGGCGTAGTCGAGACCCGCGGCGGTCGCCATCACGATCGCGACGACGTGCTGCAACGGCACCAGCCCGCCGCGCTCGCGCACGCGGTTGAGGAGCTTGCGGAGATCCTCGCCGTGGACGTACTCCATCGCGAAGTAGATCGCGCCGCCCTCGTCGCCGATGTCGTGGACCTGGACGATGTTCTGGTGATGAAGCGACGCCGAGATGCGTGCTTCTTCCAGGAACGCCAGGACGAACCGCTCCTCGCGCGCGAGGTTCTCGTGAATACGTTTGATGACGACGTGCCGCGCGAACCCTTCAAGGCCGCTCGCACGCGCAAGCAACACGTCGGCGATGCTGCCCGACGCGAGTTGCTTGAGGATCTGGTAGCGGCCTAGTTGCAGACCGTGATCGTCGCCCCGGGGAAGGGGCCCGTCAAGTTGCCGTCACGGTTCGCATTCGCAGACGGCCCGATACGTCTTGGTGTCACAGCGGTCGTCGGCGAGATTCCCATTGTTGTTGCCGTCGGCGGTCACGCAATCGGCTCCGTTGGGGCTGGCCGGGCCGCTCGACTGGCTGTTATCTGGTTCGCCGCTGTTGGCGAAGTCCCACAGCCCGCTGTTCTTGGCGAAGGTCCCCCCGTTGGCTGTCACGTAGGTGTCCTCGGTCGTGATGTCGTTGATGCCGACCCAGGTCAAGTTCTGGCCGCTCGCCAGGATGATCGCGTCGAGCTCGACCTTGGAGTCGGGGACCGCGAGGTACGTCGTTCCGACGTCGGCAGCGCACGCCGCGTTCTGCACATCCCAGGTGTCCGTTGCGCTGATCACGCGATACACGTGTCCGGTAACCCCGGCCAGTGCCGCGTACGACGACGGGCAGCCCTGTGACGGCACGTCGACCATGCCGCTGTCAGTGGCATCCGTGACGCCACCGTCGATCTCGATCACGTCGCCGACGCACTTGCCAGCATACGTGCCAGCGAGGTCGCCGTAGCGGCGTCCGCCGTTACACGTGCCATCGGTGAAGCTGCAAACCCCGGTGGTCTCGCACGTGCCGCCCGTGCCCGCGCACATATCGTTAGACGAGCACTTGTACGTCGTCTGCCGCAGGCAGCCCGCTCCAGCGAGGGCGATCGCAAGCGCCGGCATGCCGGCGCGCGCAGCAGCGCCGAAGGCGGTGCGAAGTTTGATCACGATCGCTGTCAGCTTGAGCATCAGAACCTCCCCTGGAGGGTGACGAGGCCTCCGTGCGAGGACGGCGCGACGCCGACGTGGGTTTGCTCGGTCTTACGGAAGTGGAGGTAGTGCCACGCGCCGACACCGATCGCCGCGACGCCGGCGACACTGAAGATCACGGCGAGTGTTCGTTTGCTGTGCGCGTCGTCGATGAGGCCCTGCGCCTCGGGATACGTCGCGGCGTGCTCGGAGTCGTCGAGCGCATTGATCGCGCTCGAGTACATGACGACGCCGATGACGGTCGACACCACGCCAGCACCGACGAGTGTCGTGCCGATGATGTCGAACTTGCGCGGCTCGGGCTTGGGTTCGGGCGGCGGCGGGGGCGGCTGGATCACCTCCGGGGGCGTCTGTTGCGCGGCGAGCGTGGCCTTGCAGCTATTGATCGCCTCGTTCGCAGCGGCCGACGGCTCGGGGCCGGGGTTGGTCGCGAGAAATTTCTCGTAGAACGTGATCGCGACAGTGCAGTTGTTGAGCTTCACCTGCACCTGGCCGATCGCGTAGAGCAGATCGGCCTGCGGGTCGAGGGCGTACGCCGCCTCGAGCTCGCCGAGCGCGACGTCGAACGAGCCGGCCTCGTGGGCGGCCGTTGCCTTCTTGATGTGGGCCTGCGCTTCCGCTTTTTCTTTCGGCCCGGCAATGGCTGAAAGGGGGAGCGCCATCAACGCGGCGATGACCACGAGGTGCTTCATGCGTTCACTATTTCTTTTTGCAGGGGAACAGTGCATTGGGATCGCACTTCTTCGCCGCAGGCTTTTGTACCGCAGCCTTCGGCGTCTTTGTCGTGGTCGCGGTCTTCGTCGCGGTCTTCGCGACCGTCTTGGTCGCCGTTGTCTTCGGCTTGGTCGTCGTCGTCTTGGGCTTGGTCGTTGCCTTCGCGACGGTCGTCTTTGCGGTCGTCTTCTTCGTTGGTCGTTTGACCGCCGCCTTGGGCGCGGGCGGTTCGGCAGCGCTGCCCGTGTCGGCGCTACCGGCCGCGCTGCCCCCGGCCGGATCCTCGGCGACC
This sequence comes from Kofleriaceae bacterium, assembly GCA_043786265.1. Taxonomy (GTDB): domain Bacteria; phylum Myxococcota_A; class Polyangia; order Haliangiales; family Haliangiaceae; genus JABFXX01. Next base: position 2,533 of record JAYVWH010000061.1, read on the forward strand.
GCCGGCTTGTCGTCGTCGCTTGCCTTCGCTTTGGTGTCGTCGCTGCCGTGCCCACGACCGCTGTTGGCGGCCGTCGTGGTCGCGGGTTTCTTCTTGTGGCCGCCGCTCATCGCCATCACGAGCACGACGACCAGCAGCACTGCCGCGCCGGCCGCGATCGCGATGCGCTTTGGTGATCCGAGCAGCTTCGCGAGAGCTCCTTTTGGCTCCACATACGCGTCGTCGTCGTCGCTAGCCCACGGCGATGGTGCCTCGGTCGGGACCACGATCGGTGCACCTCTCGGAGCGAGTGGATCGCTTCCCGCCGCTGGCACCGTGCTCGCCGCGGTGGCGAGTGGCGATGCCGCTGCAAACGGACTCGGGGTGTCGTCGCTATTGTCAGGTGCGGCGGCGAACGGGGCAGGTGGGGCGAATGGACTATCCGCGGGTACGGCGG
>JAYVWH010000062.1:0-2056 GCA_043786265.1 Kofleriaceae bacterium
TCGAGGCTCTCGCCCTTGAGCAGCGCCATCACGATGTATGCGGCGCCGTCGGTGTGCGTGCCGTAGTCGTAGACCTCGACGATGCCGGGGTGATCGATCGCCGATGCCGCGCGCGCTTCGTTGAAGAAGCGCTGGACGATCGACGGATCCGCCGACAGCTGTGGGTGCAGCATCTTGAGTGCCGCGGGTCTGCCGAGCTGCGTGTGCTCGGCGCGATAGACCATGCCCATCCCGCCCTTGCCGAGCTCGGACACGATCCGGTAGTTCCCGATCACCTGACCGATCACGTTCTGACAAGTCTAGCGCGTCGCGAAGCGTAATACCTGGCGTCGGCACCGGGCGACGAACGTCGTCGAGCGGTGACAGGTCGCGCACGCCGTCGGGCGCACTCGCGCGCACGAATCGCGGTCAGTCACGCAGAATCGCTGGGTTCCGGCGGGCACCAACGTTGCAACTGCAGGCAGCGGAGGATTTATGCGTACTACGTTCATGATTTCGATGTTGTCTGCGGCGCTGCTCGGTGGCGCTGCGTGCAAGAGCTCCGAGAACAAGGCGGAGGACAAGTTCGACAAGGCTCGCGAAGAGGTCAAGGACCAGAAGAAGGACCTACGCGACGAGATGAAGGACGTGCAGAAGGAACAGAAGGACGTCGCCGTCGAGCGTAACGACGTCGCGAAGGCGCAGGGCGATCTCGCCCAGGCTCGCGTCGAGTACTCGGCGAGCATGAAGGAGCGCCTCGCGAGGATCGATGCGCGCCTCAACGAGCTCGGCGCCCGCACGGACGCGAAGGCCAAGGAAGCGACCGCCCGTCTGCGCAACGAGCGCAACGAGCTGAGCGTCAAGCTCGACGCCCTCGGCACGCAGATCGAAGCGAACTGGGACGCGTTCAAGAGCGACGTCGACACCCGGTTCAAGAAGATCGAAAAAGACATCGACGACTCGTTCTAGACCCAACGAGCGTGATGCGCGCCTGCCACTCGGGAAAGCCCCGAGTGCGCGGGCGCGTATGCGTTTGGACCGTGCCTCGCCGTGTTATCCACGGGGTACATGCAGTACCCGACGACGCTGATGCGCAGCGCTCGCGCCGTGATCTTCGACCTCGATGGAACGCTGGTCGACTCACTCGCCGACATCATCGCGCACCTCAACAGTGCGATGGCCGATCACGGCCTGGCTACGCGCTCGCGGGAGGAGATCGGCGAGTGGGTCGGTTACGGAGCCGAGCAGCTCGTGCAGCGCGCGGTGCCGGATGCGGCGCAGGTTCCCGCGATCCTCGCGACGTTCCGTGCACGCTATCGCGCGCGTCCGGTGATCGACACGAAAGTCTTCGGGGAGCTGCCCGCGTTCCTCGACGCGATCGCGCCGTCGCGCGTGCTCGCGGTGCTGTCGAACAAGCCACACGAGCTGACGGTCGCCGTCGTCTCTCAGCTGCTCGGGCGGTGGCCGTTCAAGGCCGTCCACGGCCAACGCGCCGACCGGCCGCGCAAGCCGGACCCCGAGGCGCTGTTCAACGTGTGCAAGGAGCTCGACATCGCGCCCGCCGACTGCGTGCTGGTCGGCGACTCCGAGGTCGATATCCAGACCGCGCGCGCCGCCGGTGTGCGCGGCATTTGCGTGACGTGGGGCCTGCGTGATCCCGTCGCATTGCGGGCGATGAATCCCGACGCGCTCGTCGATACAGTCGCCGAGCTCGCCGCGCTGTTCGCGTAGATCAACTGAGGTTGGTCTTGGTCCGCCGCACCTGCCAGCGACGCACGAGGACCGCGAAGATATGGCCGACGACAAACGCGACCGCGATGCCGCCCCAGCGCTGCCACGCTTCGGTCGTGCCGATGGTGGTGTTCCACAGCACGAGCACGCCGACCATCGTGGTCAGGCGAATCACGTTGAACAGGATGCCCTGCGCGATGCCGAGGTTGGGATTCACTTTGCGGCGACCTTCGGAGCCGGTGCAGTCACGACGACGTAGACGGTAGCGGCCAGCGCGAGGGCAGCGAAGATCGCGATCACGAGCGGCTTGGCGCGCTTGTCACCAGTGATCCGGCGGGCGGTGAAA
>JAYVWH010000063.1:0-2415 GCA_043786265.1 Kofleriaceae bacterium
GTCGGTCGCGACTACGAGCTCGTGCTCGATCCATCCGCGATCTACGAGCTGACGATGCCGGTCGAGCCTGGTGATCAGCTCGACTGGAACAAGCTGCCGGGGTTGTCGGACTGCAACACGATCGATCTGTCGGTCGATGGCGTCATGTTTGGCTGGAGGTGGCGACTCGATCTCGGCGCGCTGGAGATCACGGCGTACGCAAACAATGCGGGGACCCACGTCACGTCAGACGTCCCACTCGTCACGCTGTCCGCGGACGACCTCGAGGCACGCGAGCCGCTGCGCTATCGGGTATGGCGCGAGGCCGCGAGCTACCGCGTTTCGATCGCAGGAAGTGCACGCGGTCGCGCAATCGGTGCGGAGGGCGGTTTGCCCCGTCGCTGCATCGACACCGAGATCGATCCTCTCGCCTGGGCCGCCGGATTTTATTTCGGCGGAACGTCGGTTGCACCACGCATGATCACTGCCGCTATACGCGAGTCGATGTTCGTGCCGTAGACTGCGCGCGATGTTCATTCCGAGGTGGTGTTTCTTGCTGGCTGCGCTCGCCGCCTGCAGCACCGAAGACGATCAACGGCCTCCGACTCTCGAGGTCATGACGCTCACCGTGCTCGCGCCGAACTGCGGCCAGGTGCAGTGCCACTCGACCTTCACGACGACCAAGAAGCTCGCGTTCGACACCATCGAGGCGGCGCGCAGAACGCTCGGCTGCGAGCTGGGCATCGACGAGGGTCTGAATCCCGACAAACCGACCGGTCGCGAGCCACACGGTAACGACCTATGGAACGTGATCACCGCGTATGGGAAGCAGCGCATGCCGCCCGATTCGCCACTTGCGGACGCTGACATCGCGTTGATCAGCACCTGGCTCGAAGCCGACGCGCCCGGACGAATGAGATTTTCGACATGCGAGCAGTAGTCATCCTCGCGCTCGCCTTGGTCGCCGCTGCCGCCGGTCGCGCCGACGCTTATCCTCAGTGGCAGCTATCGCGTGACGTCACGTGCACGAGCTGTCACCTCGCACCGGACGGTGGCGGCCTGCTCAACGAGAACGGCCTCGAAACGGCCGAGGCTGTCGGGTTCAGCGATCACGATGCGGCATTCGTGTACGGCAAGGCCGGCGCGCCCGGCTGGCTGACGCTCGGCGGGGACCTCCGCGGCGCGTCCGGTGTCGTTCAGGCACGCGATACGATTCCGGCTGCATTTCCGATGCAGGCCGAAGTCGGTGCGAGTGCTCGCAAGGGCGGGTTCTCGCTCCACGCGGTCGGCGGCCTCCGCAGTCCATCGGATAGCGCCAGCGTGCTCCACGTGTTGTGGTCACGCGAGCACTATTTGATGTGGCAGCAGAAGCCGGGGGAGGGAACCGGCGTGTTCCTCCGCGCGGGCCGGCTGATGCCGACGTTTGGCCTTCGTCTCGCGGAGCACGTCGTGTACACGCAGCGGTTCGGCGGCCGTCCGCTCTATTACGAGGCCTACGGTGTCGCCGCTGCCTACATCGATCCAAAGTTCGAGATCCACGCGACCGGGTTCATCCAGGATCCGATCGCGAGCGCGGCGGAGCACGGCCACGGCGGAGCGCTGTACGCGGAGGCTCGGCTCGGAGAGCACGCCGCAGTTGGCATCGAGGGCAAGTACAGCAAGAGTGACGATCAGACGCGGGCGTTCGGCGGCGTCACCGCGAAGCTCTATGTGCCCGCGGCCGATGTGACATTCCTCGGCGAGGCACAGCTGATCAGGCAGCACATCGACGACGGCGATTACAAGACCAAGCAGGTCGTCGCGTTCGTGATGGCGAGCCGGCCACTTCCGCACAATCTCCTCCTCGATATCGGCTTGGGTCATTTCACGCAGGACACCCGCGTGAAGGGCCTCTACCGCGACGCGCTCGACACCAATGTTCACTGGTTCTACGACTCGCACATCGAGCTGCTGCTGACGACGCGGATCGAGCACCTCGGCGGCGGTAGCCCGATGGGCGGATGGGCGCTCGCGCAGCTGCACGTCCGGCTGTAACCGGTGATACTCAGCGGATGAAGCCAGGCTGCATCGTGCTCATCGCCGCGCTCGCGTTCTCTGGTTGCAAGAAGGCGAGTCCGCCGCCGCCCGCGGAGACCAAGCCCGCGGGTTCGGCCGCAAAGACCGCACCGGAGCCGGCTGGCAGCGTGGAGATCAAGCCGCCCGAGGCGCCGGTGGCGGCGGTCGTGACGTGGGACAAGTTCACGTCCAAAGAAGGCGGGTTCTCGATCGACCTGCCAGGCAAGGCAGAGGAACATGACCAGGGCGGCCTCAAGATGGTCGGTGCCGAGTTTGGTGCGTCGACGGCAGATCCACGCACGGCGATGTGCGGCGCGGCGTACATGACGCTGCCGGCCGCCGACGATCCGAAGAAGATCCTCGATGGAGCGACCGCGCATC
>JAYVWH010000064.1:0-6173 GCA_043786265.1 Kofleriaceae bacterium
GAGGAGCAGCACACGGACTGGATCGAGACGCAGCTCGAGCTGATCCGTCAGGTCGGCGAGCAGAACTACCTGTCGCAGCAGATCAAGAAGTAGTGCCAATGCGGCAGCGTGCCCGATCCGGGCGCGCGCCCAAGTGCGTGAACATGCGCGCCTGCGTGGTCGCCACGCGCCTGGCCACGCCGTTGCAATACCCACGGACATGTTCTGGTTCCGCTCGTTCGCCCTCGGCTTGATGGGTGCGTGTTGCTTGCTGCTGGCGACGCGGCCGCAGACCTCGAATCCGCCACCGTTCATCCTGGTGCCTGCTGAGTCGTCGGCGTGCCCGTCGGATCCCGAGCCAGCGTCGGGTGTAACGGTGATCGACGTGGCGCCGGGCGTTCCCGGCACGTTGGTCGCGCAGCTGATCGTGCTCGCTGCAAACGAGCACATCACCGCGATCGATGATGTCGGCGTCGCCGATGGTCACGCCGCACTGTCAGCGCTCGATCTTCGCGGCCGCAAATTCGTTGACGTCGCGATCACGAGCGATGCTGGCGCATCGCGCCGCGTCCTCGTGCTCGCGGCGCGCTGAGAGCTCAGCGCTTCGTCGCGCTCAGGTAGCCCTGCGCGTGGCACACGGAGAGCAGCCTCGCCCGGAAGCGCGGCATCTTCACCGAGCGCAGAGAGCCCGCGGCCTGTTCCTCGTCGTTGGTCTGACACGCGACCATCCCGAGCAACATGAACGCGCGTTGCTTCTGGCGGTCGGTGGTGCCCTCGGAGGTCGTCACGTGCGTCGCGGCCTGGCCAGCGACTTTCCATTCGTGCGCATCGAGCGCCGCGGTCGCCTCCTGCAGCTTCTTGGCGGCCGGGCTGTCGCCACCCTCGTCGTCGTCGTCGTTCGCGGCCGGTGCCGCCGTGTGCTCGGGCGGCTTCGGCTTCGGCTTCGCTGCCGAGCCCGAGCCCGAGCCCGAGCCCGAGCCCGCGGCGACGATCGGTGCATTGGACCCAGCAGATCCAGAACCTGTATTCGCAGCGTCGGCCGAGCCGTGACCAAGCAGCTCGCGCTCGACGGGCGGAACGACGGCAGAACCGCGGTTGGGCTCCGGGTGTGGTTCCGTGTCGGCCGCCGCGACCGGTGTCCGCGGTGCAGGGGGCTGGCGTGTCACCGCGTAAACGATGCCCGCCGTCGCGACGGCCGCGATCACACCAGCGGCGATGAACAGCCTGCGCCGCGACCCGGAAGTGGTGGGCGCTGCAACCGTCTTGGCGACGCCGAGGTTCGGCGTTGCGATGCGACCATCTTGCGACGCGAGCGTGACCGCGTTCTGATCGACGAGCGGCGCTGGCGTCGTCGTCCTGGGTGCTGCCATAGCGCTCGCCGCGATCGGCGATGCGCCGTGATCGCCGGAGCCCATCGTCCGTGCGAACGCATCCGTGTTCGGCGTGTGACCGCTCGCGCTCGTCGGACCTGTACCATCGAACGCGGCGGGTGGTGGCAGCGACGGCGGGTTGCGGATCAAGCTGACGGGCGAACCGGTGAGCGCTTCCAAGAAGGCCGTCACCGTCGGGAATCGCTCGTCGGCAGGCTTGGCCAGCGCGCGCTGCACCGCCGCCGTCACGTGCTCGGACAGGGTGGGGACGCGCGTCGCGAGCGGGATGGGTGCCTCGTAGACGACCTTGAACACGACCTCTGGGATCGTCTGGCCGCTGAACGCAGGCTGGCCCGACAGCATCTCGTAGACGATCGCACCGAGCGCGAAGATGTCCGTGCGCTCGTCGATCTTGTCGTGCTGGCCGAGTGCCTGCTCGGGCGCCATGTACTGCGGCGTGCCCAGTAGAGCGTTGTCCTGCGTCTTGACCGTCTGCGAGTCGCGCATCTTCGAGATGCCGAAGTCGAGGACCTTCGCGATCTCCATCGTGCGGCCGTCGATCTCGCTCGGCATCAGGAAGATGTTCTGCGGCTTGAGATCACGATGAGTGATCCCCTTGGCGTGCGCGGCGGCGAGCGCCGAGCCGATCTGTCGGATCACCGGCGCCATGGCCTCGTACGTCATCGGGCCATGCCGAACGCGCTGCGCGAGCGACTCGCCCTGGAGGTACTCGAGCACGAGGTACGGCATACCCTCGGCGGTGACGTTGTAGTCCTCGATGTGGACGATGTTGGGGTGCGACAGCATCGATGCGATCTCAGCCTCACGCTTGAACCGTGCGTTGATCTCGTCGCCGCCGAGCTCGGCGTGGAGGACCTTGATCGCGACCTTCTTGCCAGGCAACCGGTTGTGACTTGCGAGGAAAACCGCGCCCATGCCGCCCCGGCCTATGAGCGCCTCGATGATGTAGGTGCCCGCGATGACCGACCCGACGTCGATGCTCGAGCGTACGGGTGAATTCTCCATTCCCAACGAGCGTATAATGAGACACCGATGCGTGCATCAGCTGGGTCCATGCTCGCGCTCGCAGCGGCTCTGTTGGTGTCGATGGCGCGCCCCGCCCTGGCCGAGCCAAAGCCAAAGCAAGTCGATATCAAGGCGATTCGCGACAAGCTGATCGTCCTGGCCGACGCCGACGGCGGAGTCTATGTCGTTCTGGGGGGTAGCGACGGCCGGCTCTGGTACGGGAGCCCCAAGTCCAAGAGCCTGTACGAACAGGTCGTCACCGGCAGGTTCACCGACGGCTCCACGGGCAAGTGGGATGTGTCCGTGTGGGCGCCGCGCGTGACAAATCTTCAGCCGGGGAGCGTCGGCCGCAAGGAAGACGGGACCTACTACCGGTTCTGCGGCGAAGACCGCTTCGTGTCGCTCAATGAGGTCACCGGGGACAAGGCTCGCACCGTGCTCGACAAGTCCGCCTTCATGTCGACGGCGATGATCCGCCGCCCGCACCTGCTCGCGCGCGACGACAGCGGCGTCTACTACTACGTCGACGTGATCCGCAACGAGTACGGCGGCAAGGGCTACCGCGTGTTCGTGGGCAAGAAGGGCGCGATGAAGCAGCGCCCGCTCACCGATATCGCGACCGACAGCGCCGGGGATGTGTTCGCAACCAAGACCGGCGACCTGCGTATCGTGCGCGACACCGCCGACAGCAAGGTCGCGTGGGTCAAGGGTGAGAAGCGCACCTCGCTCGTCTCGCTCGATCCCGACATGAACTCGATCCTGATCTACAAGGATCTCGGCGTGTACGGCTTCACCGGCAACATCTGTGAGAACTACTGACCGCGAGCCGATCGCCATTGGCTTCAACCCGAAGTAGCTGACCCGTTCAGTGCGTGGTCGGCGGCGGCGACGGATCCGTGGGCGCGGGTGCAGGCGCCGGCCCCGGCGGTGGCCAGGTCTGGCCCTGCGGCGGTTGCTGCCCCGGCGGTGGCCAGGTTCCGGCGCCGGGCTGCATGCCCGCGCCCCCCGGCTGCATCATCCGTGCGTTGAGCTCGTTCTTCGCCGACCGGCACTGCCCGGTCTTCGAGAATCCGTAATACATGCCGGCGACGCCGAGCCCGGCTAGCGCGGCGTAGAGCGGCATCGCGGTCGTGCGCGAGAACGGCGGGTTGCCGCCGAACTGATCGTTCCACTCCGTGTTCGTCTTCGAGGCTGCGGTCGCGAGGTTGAGCACCTGCAGGATCGACCACACGGTGTCGAGGCCCGGGCCCAGGCGCGACGTTGTGCAGTCGAACGACGGAAGCTGTTGATGGTTCGAGGGTGGTCCGCTGACCAGCACGAACGAGCAACCCGACAGCATCACCGTGAAGAGCACACCGATTCGTTGCATCGATGCCCTATACAATCTCGCGAGCGATGCGGTCAACGAAGATGGTGTGGCCCGCCCTGGCCTGTGTGCTCACGGCGTGCGTCACCCCGCGGATCCCGGGGCCCGAGCATCCACCGGCGCCCGATCGGTTCACGATGGCTGCCTCGCCCGATCCCGCCGTGCGCGTGACCGCGATCGACGAGCTCGTGTTCGATCCGACCCGCCCGGCGTCGCAGATGCTGCTCACCCTCCACATGCGTGACGCCGATCCGACCGTGCGCGCGCACGCTGCGGACGCGATCGTGCGCCGCCACGACACGTCGCTCGACTACGCCCTCGAAGCCTCGGCGCAGCGCGATCCCGACCCCGGGGTGCGCGCAGCGGCGGCGACCGCGTACGGAAGGCTGCACGCCTGGCGCAAGAGCCCGGGAACCGCCGGCGCGCTCTCGCTCCTGTGTCCGGGGTGCGGACACTTCTACCTGGGCAAGGACGTCGGCTGGGCGTACTTGATTCCGAGCGTCGCGCTCGTCGGTACCGGCATCGCGCTGCTCAGCGGCGAGTCCGTGTCGCTCAGCGGCGCGTCGTCGTCGGCCAAGGTCCCGGTCGCACTCGCGCTCGCGACTGCCGGTCAGAACCTCTGGTTCTATGCGATCTTCGACGCGTACCGCGACGCTCGCGTCGCTCGCGGCGACGAGGGTTACGACATCCCGATCACGCGCGAGTCGCTCGACGACCTCTACACGGCTCCGTTCCGCCCGAGCGTCCTGAAGAGCCCGTGGTTCTGGGCCGGCGTCCCCGCGATGCTCGCGGCCGGCATCACGGTGTCGTATCTGGCGGACCGCAGCAACCACACGATCACGCCGCCGACGATCTTCGAGGTCGACAAGGTGAACTTCCTCGGCAAAAACTTCTCACCCGGCGCGGGCTTCGCGCTCGGCAGCGCGTACTACGCGGCGCTGTTCTCCACCGTCGGCGTCGGCGAGGAAGCGCTGTTTCGCGGCGTGATCCAGACCGAGCTCGAGGAGCGCTGGGGCCTTCCCGGCGTCGCTGTCGCCTCGGCGATCTTCGGCGCGGTTCACATCACCAACTTCAAGGACTCGCGAACCGTCGCGATCGCCATTCCGACGCTGTCGTTGCTCGGCGCGACGCTGGGGCTGGCGTACCGCCACACCGGCCACAAGCTCGCGACCTCGGTGGCGATGCACTTCTGGTACGACACGTTGCTGAGCCTGGCAGCGTTCGCGGTCGATCCGCAGAGCCAGCCGTTCGTCGTGCAGTACGCGCGCCCGTTGTGACGAGTAGACCTCTTCGATCACGAACCGGCCGCCGCGCTGGACGATCGTGAAGCGACGCTCGCTTGCTCGCTGGTCGCGGGCGCCGGCCCCGCCGCCGAATCCCCCTGCGCCGCCAGCTGTCGTTAACGATCGGGCACCCGCGATCAAGTTTGCGAAATTGCAGACCTAACCCTGGTGGAGAAGATCTGCACTCATCCGCTACTGTCGCCCGCATGAAGCTCTCAGGATCGGTTGCTCTTGTCACCGGTGGTGCGTCGGGCCTCGGTGCAGCGACGGTGCGTCGCCTCGTTGCCGGCGGCGCGCGCGCTGTCATTGTCGATCGCGATGAAGCACGTGGTGCTGCGCTCGCCACCGAGCTCGGCCAGACGTTCGCGAAGGCCGACGTCACGAATGCCAGCGAGGTCGAGGCCGCCATCGCGCTCGCCGAAGGGCTCGGGCCGGTGCGCATCGTCGTGTCGTGCGCGGGTGTTGGCTGGGCAGCACGCACGCTCGACAAGACCGGCAAGCCGCACGACCTGGAGCTATTCGCGACCGTCGTCGGTGTGAACCTGATCGGCACATTCAACGTTCTGCGCCTCGGTGCCGCCGCGATCGCCAAGACTCCCGCGCTCGAACACGGCGAGCGTGGCGTGATCGTGAACACCGCCTCGGTCGCCGCGTTCGATGGCCAGATCGGCCAGATCGCGTACGCAGCCTCGAAGGCGGGTGTCGCCGGCATGACGCTCCCTGCCGCGCGTGACCTGGCGCCGGCCGGGATTCGCGTCCTCACGATCGCGCCGGGCCTGTTCGACACGCCGATGCTCGGCGCACTGCCCGAGGAAAAGCGCGCGGCACTCGCCAACGACGTCGTGTTCCCGAAGCGTCTCGGCAATCCCGACGAGTACGGTGCGCTGGTCGTCGCGATCGTCGAGAACGGCTATCTCAACGGCGAGACAATCCGGCTCGACGGCTCGCTGCGCATGCCGCCGAAGTAGTCAGTCCGACTTCGACGCCGGGCCGCAATCGTCGTCGATCTCGTCGCTCCACCGCGTCGGTTTGTAAACGCTGACTCGCCACGCCCCGTAGGGCTGCCGGTTGAACAGCGCGACGCCGTCGTCCGGACCGCTCTTCGCGCGAATCTTGGCCCACAGCTGGCTCATCGTGCACTGGAGCGGC
>JAYVWH010000065.1:0-3531 GCA_043786265.1 Kofleriaceae bacterium
CCGCCTTCAAGTTCGACTTCGCCAATGTTGCAACCGATGTCGTGGGAGTACGGCCGCTCGCGCACGACTCAAACGGGCCGAGAGCCCGAGGCCGCCGCGTGTTCTGTTCGGCGGTCACCCCGGATCTTGCCGCGATGTCTCCACGGCCGACCGCGACCGGTAACTTCGTCAAGGTCGTACAGCGCGTGTCCGTGAAGATCGAATTGGACACCAACGACGATGTCGGTCCGCTGCGGGCTGGACTGTCCGCAGAGGTCACCGTGCATCTGCACCACTGAGCCTGCTACGCTTGAGAGGCATGACGAACCTCCGGCGTCTTCTGGGCCTCGCGCTCGTCCTTGCCGCGCCCGCTTGCGCGAAGGGCGCCAAGGAAGCCGCGCCCGCCCAGGGAACCGGCAATCCCGAAGCGCAGCCCGCATCGCCGACGACCGCGACGCAAAGCCCCGGGGAGGGTGGGAGCGGGGATCCTGGCCGCGATCAAGCGATCGAGGAGGCGCGCAAGCAGGCGATCCTCGGCCCGTCGGCTGATACCCATTCGTTTGATCCCATACCCGACGGTCCGGTGATCCCCCAGCTCGACAAAGGCGCGTTCAAGCACAAGGGCACTGGTGGTTCGCAGCCTGTCGAGGCCCCAAAGGTCGCGGCGCCCTCCAACGGGACACGCGGCAGCGCCGACTACCACGCGCAGATCGGAGTCGTCGCCCTCGCGGACAGCAAGGCCGAGATCTCGACTGACCTGGTGCGCTCGGTCAAGGTTCGTGGCACCGAGGTTCAAGCCTGCTACGACAATGCGCTCGAAAAGTCGCCGCACCTCGTCGGCATGCTGCGCATTGCCTTCACGGTCGCGCCTTCGGGCGCACTGACCGCCGCGAAGGTTGCGACGTCGACGGTGAAGAACATCGCGCTCGAGTCATGCGTGATCGCCGCGATCGAGGCGGTCAAGCTGCCCAAGCCGCTGGCCGCCACGGATACGGCGGCGACGGTGACGATCACGTTTGCGAAGGCGAAGACCTAACCGAACGTGATGCCCTGCGCGAGCGGCAGGCTGCGAGAGTAGTTGATCGTGTTCGTCGCGCGGCGCATGTAGCTGCGCCAGGAATCCGATCCGGACTCACGTCCACCGCCCGTGTCCTTCTCGCCACCGAACGCGCCACCGATCTCTGCACCGCTGGGACCGATGTTGACGTTCGCGATACCGCAGTCGCTGCCCGACGCGGAGAGGAACCGCTCGGCCTCACGCAGATCATTCGTGAAGATGCAGGATGACAGGCCCTGCGTGACGTCGTTCTGTGCCGCGATCGCCTCGTCGAGATCCTGGTAACCCCACGCGTAGAGGATCGGCGCGAACGTCTCTTCGCGAACGATGGCGGTCTGGCCCAGCATCCGCACGAGCGCGGGACGCACGTAGTAACCGCCGTCGCACCCTGCGACCTCGACGCGGCTGCCACCGCTGACTTCTCCCCGATCGCCACGCGCGCGGGTGAGTGCGGCCTCCATCGCTTCGAACGACCGCGCGTCGATCAGCGGCCCGACGAGGGTGCCCGACTCACGCGGATCACCGACGCGGATCTGGCTGTACGCACGGTCGAGGCGCGCGAGTAGGTCGACGCGGATCGACTCGTGTGCGATCAGCCGGCGCAGGGTGGTGCAACGCTGCCCGGCGGTACCGGCGGCGGAGAACAGGATCGCGCGCGTCGCGAGGTCGAGGTCGGCCGTGGGCGCGACGATCATCGCATTGTTGCCGCCGAGCTCGAGCAGCGACCGGCCAAACCGCGCCGCGACGCGAGGGGCGATCGCGCGGCCCATGCGCGTCGAGCCGGTCGCGCTCACGAGCGCGATGCGCTTGTCGTCGACCAGGCCTTCGCCGACGCTCGCATCGCCAAGCACGATCTCCGAGAGGCCTGCCGGCGCAGCTGCGCCGGACTCCGCAAACCTGGCGAGGGCGCGGTCGAAGATCGCCTTGCACGCAAGCGCGGACACCGGCGTCTTCTCGGACGGCTTCCACACGACGCTGTTGCCACACACGATCGCGAGCGCGAAGTTCCACGCCCACACCGCGACGGGGAAGTTGAACGCGCTGATCACGCCGACCACACCGAGCGGGTGCCACGTCTCGCTCATCCGGTGCCCCGGGCGCTCCGACGCGATCGTGAGACCGTAGAGCTGGCGCGACAGACCGCACGCGAAGTCACAGATGTCGATCATCTCCTGCACCTCGCCGCGGGCCTCGGCCGTGATCTTGCCCGCCTCGATCGTGACGATCGCAGCGAGCGCATCCTTGCGGGCGCGCAGTTCCTCGCCGAACAGTCGGATCAGCTCGCCGCGGCGCGGGGCCGGGACGTCCCGCCATGCGAGGTAGGCCTCGTGTGCGCGGTCGATCGGCGTGGTGACACTCGTGCGCGTCTCGCCCATCAAGCGCGCGGTGACGGCGCCCGTGATCGGCGTGTGCGAGACGAAGTTTCCCTCGGTCAGGTCGTCTTCGATGCCGACTGCTGCGAGCTGCCTGCCGATATCCATGCGGCGCTCATAACACGGAGACCGGCGTGCGACCCAGCCCCGTGTTCTCGACGGCATGCGCGATACGCAGCAGCACGGTCTCTGCGCCGTAACCGCCGACGAACATGATCGACAGTGGGCGACCGCGGTCGTCGACACCCATCGGCACCGCGATCGCAGGCAGGTCGCAAAGGTTCGCGAGCGGCGTGAACGCGCCGAGCGCGCGCAACATCAGCACCTCGCTCTGGCCCGCGAGCATCGTGCGCGAGAGGGCAGGTGGTGGGATCGCTGTGGTCGGCATCGCGAGAATCGGCGTGTGATCGAGCACTCGCGCGGTGGTCTCGCGCAGGCGCTTGCGCTGATCGTCGAGATGGACGAAATCCGTCTTGCTGAACGCACGGCCGAGACGAAGGCTGCGCCGGCCCGCTGCCGTGCGCGTCCGTCCGGCGTACGGCCCCGTGGCGAGCTCGTACGCGCCCGTCATGCCGCCGAGAAACGTGACGCGCTCGAAGCTCGGGACGACGACGCGCTCGGGCTCGACGCCAAGCGCCGCGAGCATCCGACGAAATGCGAGCCATACCGGCCGCGCTACGCGCAGTGAGCCGCCGATGATCGGCACCCCGATCCGCGACGGCACGAGCGGATCGAGCGCGGCCACCTGCTCGCCCGCCATCACCTGCCACAGCGCAACGCAATCGGCGACAGTCCGCGTGATCGGCCCGACTGCGTCGAGCGAACGCACGGGGCTACGAATGCCATCGCGCGGCACACGCTCGCGGCTCGGCTTGAGCCCGACGAGCCCGTTGAAAGCCGCTGGGATGCGAATGCTACCGAGGCCATCGCCACCAACGCCGTAGCGCGCGAGCCCTGACGCAACGGCGACCGCGGTGCCCGTACTCGATCCGCCCGGCGAGTATCCCGGTGCGCGCGGATTTTCCGGCATCGCGTACGGCATCAACGTGCCGATGCCGTCCATCCCGAGCTCCGTCATCTTCGCCTTGCCAAGAATCTTGCCGCCGGCGGCACGAATGCGCG
>JAYVWH010000066.1:0-3090 GCA_043786265.1 Kofleriaceae bacterium
GCGAGCATCAGCACGAGCCCGCCGAGGATCAGCTGCGCGGCGGGCGTAGCAGCCAGCCAGCGGCCGAGCCGGACGATGCGGTCCACGCCCTGCCGTACCACGTCTCGCAATCGTCAGGGAAGCAGTGGCAGACTGCGCGCATGCGCCGGTTTGCCGTCCTCGCCAGCCTCGTGCTCGCGTGTGGCGACAACGTCGTCCCGCCCGGCATCGAGCTCGCCGCGACCTCCGACCTCGTGATCGTCGCGCACCCGGCGGACGAGCTGTGGTTCATGCAGCCGGACCTGCTCGAGACGGTCCAGCGCGGCACCGGCGTCACCACCGTGTACCTCAGTGCCGATCCGACCCGCTCCGACCCCGGCGTGCTCGCCGCCTACGCGCACGCCGCCGGCAGCAACGACTGGCAGTGCGGCGCGATCACGATCGTCGCCGACCCCGCGTTTCACTGTCGCCTCGTGGGGCAAAACGTCTCGCTCGTGTTCCTCGGCGAGCCGGACGTGCCGACGCTCGTCCGCATCCTGCGCGTGACCGATCCGACGACCGTCCGCACGCTCGACGTTACCGGCACCCACGGCGCCGATGACCCGGCGCACATCACCGCAGGCAGCAAGACGCTGCGCGCGCTCGCGGCAACCAATCGCAACGTCGAGCTGATTTCGTATCGCGGCGAGAACATCGCGGACGAGCCACCGAACAAGCTCAAGCCGATCTTCGACGCATCGCTCGCGATGCTCGCGCGCTACGAGGCCTGCGCCTCCGGTTGCGCCGCGTGCGGCGAGGCGTGCACCGCGATCGACCAGCAGCACGTCGATTGGCTGCTCCGCAGCTACGCGATCGGCTTTCGCCGCAACGCAGGTGGTCGCCTGCGCAGCGGAAACCAGTGCGTCCAGCTCGACCTCGCGCTCGGCAGCTGTGATGTCGCGCCCGAGTGGACGCTCGACGACGCCGGCGAGCTACGTAACGGTCTCACCTGTATCATCGTCGGTCCCGGCGGCCAACCGACAACCGATCGCTGTCTCGGCGGCATCGACCATCGCTGGTACGTCGACAACGACGGGCACGTTCTCTCCGCCGTCAACGGTGTCCGTTGCCTCGCCGCCGACAACGGCGTCACGCAGATCGCCGATTGCGACAGCAACCCGACATGGGAATTCGCTCCCGCAACCGTCTCGACGCCGCGCGCGACGATCGGCATCACCGCCACCGGCCGCAGCGTTCGGCTCGGTGATCTCACTGGCGATCGCCGCGCCGACCTGTGCGCCGTCGAGAACAACAAGCTGCTCTGTGCGCCCGGCAATGGTGCCGGCGCATTCACGGCCGCCGTCCGCATCGATGCGACGAACGCCCCGCTCGCGATCGATCCGCGTAGCCTCGTTTTCGGTGATGTCGACGGTGATCAGCGCCTCGATGCGTGCGGCCGCGACGACGACGGCCTCTTGTGCGCGACCGCCGCTTCCACCTTCCAGGCGGTACGCTGGAGCACCGCATTCAACGCGGCCGCCGCGCTCCCCACGACATCGGCATCGCTCACCGCGATCGACGCCGATGCAAACGATCCAATGGAGCTGTGCGCCGCGACGCTGGACGGCCTGACCTGCACCACCCAGACCACTCCGCTTCCCGACGCTCTGCGCTCGACATGGCCGCCCGACAACGCGGTCGTGTGGTTCGCCGATCTGGACGGTGATGCGCAAGCCGACTGGTGCGCCGCCACAGACGCCGGCCCCGCCTGCGCCGTCTGGGCCGAGCACACGCTGACCACGGATGGAGCACCGTGGGGCTACGCGCGCGACGGTGTCGTCGATGTCGCGCCCGCCACGACCGCGACAGTCGCCGTCGGTGACATCGATCGCGATCGCCGCGCCGATCTGTGCAGCCTCCGCGACGACCGCATCGTGTGTGCGCGCTCGCGTGGTCGCGGCTTCGGCCCGCGCGTCACCCTCGCGATCATTTCCGCGCAGACGACCGCATCGGCGCTGTGGCTCGGCGATCTCGACAGCGATGGCCGCGTCGATCCGTGCGTCGAGGCGGGCACCGACATCGTGTGCGCCCGCCAGCCGTAGCTACGACGGCGCGTCGTCTTCATTGCGCGACGACGGCGCGTGGTCTTCGACGCGCGACGACGGCGCCTGTTCTTCGTTGCGCGCCGCTTTGGCGCGAGGACCTTCGCTCCGAGCATGCGGCGCTCCAGCGCTTCCCGACGTGCGAGGGCCGTCCTGGGCGACTCGAACATTGCGGCAATTGCGATGATCATCCTGGACGTGGTCGCGTTGAACCACGCTCGTTGCTCCAGGCGATCCTGGTCCCATTTCGCGAACAGCCGCGACCGCGCGGCGTCGAAATTCATGGTCAACGCCCTGCTTCGGTTCTCGGGGGCTTCGTGCCGATCGTCAGGTTTGACAAGTGCGGTCATCTCGGTCGCACGAGAATATCTTCTCGCACCGGGAGCACCTAGCCCTTCGAAACGCGCAACAGCACTGGTGCGTGCACTCGCCGCAGACGCTACGACGCGCGGCGACGGCGGGTGGTCTTCGTCGCGCGACGCTTGGGCGCGAAGACCTTTGCTTCGAGCTTGTGGACGCGCGTGGGCAGGTTTGCACCCTCGAGCGTCTCCACCCGCGCCGGGAGCGCCCGGTATGGATCGAGCAGCGCCGCGACCGCGGTGATCATCGCGGTCTGGAACGTCTTCATCACTGCCCGAGTCTCCGCCGCCGACGACTCGATCCGGAATCCCAGATCCAAAACTGCTGCTTCCAGCTTCGCGTCGAACTTTGCTTCGATTCGTGCGGTCAGTGCACCGCCCCAGATGTCGAGGGCTTCGTGCAGCTCGCCGCGTGTCACAGGTACGGTCATGTCAGGTCCGTTGGCCATAGAGTAGCTCCTTGCTACGGGAGCACCCAGCACTTCGTGTGCCCGCAGCAAGCACGCGAAACTTCATGCACGGCTTGTCCTGTCCGGCCGATTGGCGGACGGCGATGGCCGCGACGCGGACGCAGCTCAGCGACGGATCGCGCGCGACATGCGCTCGAAGCAATCCATGATCGGCGCCGCGACGTTGCGATTCTCGAGCCGCGAGACGTGCTGCACGCCGGT
>JAYVWH010000067.1:0-12404 GCA_043786265.1 Kofleriaceae bacterium
CGCGGTCGCCGAGCATGCGTTCGCGTGACGCGACCTCGGCCTCGCGACCGGCGATCGCCGTCGCCTTGTCGACCGCCTGGGTCATCGCATCGACCTTGCCGCTGACGAGCGACAGCGCTTCGGCCGTCGAGGTCTCGAGCTGGCTGTCGAGATCGGCGAGCTTCTTCTTCAGCTCGGTCGCGTCCTCGCCCTTGGCCTCGCTCTCCTTGACCTGTTGCGCGAGGTTGTCGTGCTCGCCCTGCAGCCGCTTGCGCGCTTCGAGCAGCTTGTCGCGGCGTGCGATCAGGTCCTGCTGCGCCTTGAGCGCCGCGGGATCCGCGGCCCCGTTGTCGCCATTGCCCTTGTTCTTACAGCCGGCACCGCCACCAAGACATAGAGCGACGAGACCGACCAGGATGACGAGACTCCCCACGATGCGCATGCCCCGTAATTGTACGAGATCCGCTCGGCCGGCGCCGTTTTTTGGCCGTACAGTCGCCCCATGCTGCTGTACCACGACCCACGCGCGCCTAATCCCCGCCGGGTCCGCATCTTCCTCGCCGAGAAGAACGTGGCGTACGACACGATCGAGGTGCTGATCGCAAACGCTGCGCATCAAACGGATGCGTTTCGCCGCAAGAATCCGATCTCGCTCCTGCCCGTGCTCGAGCTCTCGGATGGACGCGTCCTCCGCGAGTCGATGGCGATCTGTCGCTTCATCGAGGAGCAGACCCCGGAACCGAACCTGTTCGGAACCGACCAGTGGGAGCGCGCACAGATCGAGATGTGGAACCGGCACGCAGAGCTCGAGCTGCTGTGGCCGATCTCGCAGGTGTTCCGCAACACCCACCAGTTCTGGGTCGGCAAGATCAAGCAAGCGCCGGACTTCGCCGAGATCATGCGCGACCACCTGACGATGCGGCTCGACTGGCTCGAAGAAGAGCTCGGCAAGCGGGCGTACATCGCCGGCGAGCGCTTCACCGTCGCTGACATCACCGCGCTGTGCGCGATCGATTTTGGCAAGGTGTCGAACATCCGCATCTCCGCCGAAACGCACCCGAACCTCTCCTCGTGGCACAAGCGCGTGAGCGAGCGGCCGAGTACGGGCGCCTAGGTCAGCGACCTTCTCCGCGCTCGTACGCCGCGCGCGACTCGCGGATGATCTCGATCGCGCGCTTCTGATCGTAGAAGCGGTCGACCTCGACCATCTTGTCCTCGAGCATCTTGTAGTCACGGAAGAAGCGGTCGAGCTCCTTCATCACGTGCGGCGGCAGCTCCTCGAGCTTCGTGTACTGCGCGTACGCCGGATCGTCGATGCACACCGCGACGATCTTGTCGTCACCGCCCTTGTCGTCAACCATGCGCAATCCGCCCAGCGGACGTGCGCGCACGATCGTCAGCGGCTCGACCGGCTCCTGCATCAGTACGAGGATATCGAGCGGGTCGCCGTCGTCCGCGTGCGTGCGCGGGATGAAGCCGTAGTTCGCCGGGTAGTGCACGGCGCTGTACAACACGCGATCGAGCCGCAATAGGCCGGTGGGCTTGTCGACCTCGTACTTGAGGTGCGAGCCACGCGGAATCTCGATCACCGTCGGTACGTACGCGGCGACGTCGTCGGGGACTTCGATGTCGTGGACTGGATGCGCCATGGCGCGCGAGCTTAGCGCACGGCGCCAGCGAGCTGGCCACACGCCGCCCCAACATCGCTGCCACCCGAGTAGCGACGATGCGAGGCCATGCCGAGTGCGGCGCGGAACGCTGCCTCACGCTCGGGTGACGTCCGCTGGAATGGATCATCGGCGCCGATCGCGTTGTACGCGATGATCGACAGACGCGGGCGGCGGCCCGTCTCGACCGCGAATGCGTGTGCCCGCTCGGCGATCGCACGCGCATCGTCATCGGAGTCGTTGACGCCGGCGAGCAGCGTGATCGCCCACATCGGCGACAGCCGCGTCTCGCGCGCGTGGTCCGCCGCGGCGGCGAGCACCTCGTCGAGTGAATGCGCGCGTGCGATCGGCATCAGCGATCGGCGGCGCTCTCCGACGGCCGTGTGGATCGACAGACCGAGGCGTACGTTGGGCGCTTCCTTCGCGAGGCGCCGGATGCCGACCGGCAAGCCCGCCGTGCACACCGTGATTGCCCGCGCGTCGATTCCCATCGCGGCCGGCTCCTGCAGGACTTTTATCGCAGCGAGCACCTCGTCGAGGTTCGCGAGCGGCTCTCCCATGCCCTGAAACACGACGCCGTGAACGCGGCCTCGCGGCAGGCGCGCGCGCACGACGCGCACCTGCTCGATGATCTCCCAGGCGGCGAGGTTGCGGGTGAGACCGAGCCGGCCGGTCGCGCAGAAGGCACAACCGAGCGCACAGCCAACCTGCGAGCTCACACACACGCTGAACCGAGCGGGATCTTCCAGCGGGATCCGGACGGTCTCGAAGCGCGCCCCGTCCGCTGCCGCAAGCAGGTACTTCACGAACGGATCGAGCTGGCTCGCCGTTTCCGCGACCAGCTCGAGCGCGGGGACTGTCCCGGCGGCGCGCACCGCCTCCGCCGCAACCCTGCGGATGGCCGACGTCGCTGCGATCGGTTCGCCGCGATGCACCTGCGCGACCAACTTGCGTGCCTCGGCCAAGCTGATGGCCGGCACCGCAGCTGCCAAACGTTCAGGTGTCACTGCTTGAAGTGCGAGCATTTGCGGTCTTTGCGCGATGGCGTCGAAAGTCCCGGCTCTGCCGGGGCGCGCAGCGGCGCGAATGCGCCGCGCAGTTGGATCGACACTACACTTTGCTGTGCACACGCCGCCACGGTAGGGTGATCATGTGGCTTACCCCGAGGTAGTTCGCGTCTTTGCGACCTCTCAAGACCCCGACTTCGACGGCCCGTGGCAGGCCCGGACTCCGTCGACCAGCACTGGTTCGGCCGTCGTCATCGGGAAGGGGCTGTTGCTGACGGGCGCGCACGTCGTTGCCAACGCGACCTTTCTGCAGATCCAGAAAGTTAGCCAGCCCGACAAGGCAATCGCACGGGTCAGAGCCGTCAGCCACGACTGTGACCTCGCCCTGCTCGAGGTCAAGGAACCATTTGATTTTCTTGACGATATCGAGCCGGCCGAGGTCGGGGACATGCCAAAGCTGCGCGACGAGGTCGCCGTGGTCGGCTATCCGGTCGGCGGCGAGGAGATCTCGATCACCGAGGGCGTCGTGTCGCGCATCGAGGTCCAGCGCTACAGCCACAGCCAGCGCCACCTGCTCGCGGTCACTGTGGATGCGGCGATCAACGCCGGTAACAGCGGCGGTCCCGTCTTCGATCACAAGCACAAGGTCGTCGGCATCGCGTTCCAGAAGCTGACCGGCGTCGACAACATCGGTGAGATGGTCCCGCCCGCGATCATCCGCGCGTTTCTCGATGGCGTCGAGAAGGGCAAGTCGCCGGAGATTCCGGCGCTCGGCATCACGACGCAGAACCTCGAGAACGCGCTGCTGCGCAGGCAGCTCGGACTCTCGGATGGCCAGCGCGGCGTGGTCGTGCTGCACGTCGATCACGGCGGATCGTCCGATGGCATGTTGATGCCGCGCGACGTGATCACCGCAATCGATTCGCTTCCGATCGCCAGCAACGGCACCGTCCAGTTCATGGGCAAGCACCGCACGCGTTATGACGTGGTGCTCGGCGCGCGCTACATCGGCGACAAGGTCAAGCTCGAGATCGTCCGCGCCGGCAAGGCATCGACGATCGAGCTCACGCTCGCGCGCTGGTCGCCGCTCGTGCCGCGCTCGCGCTACGACATGCCGCCGCAGTATCTCGTCTACGCCGGCATCGTGTTTCAGGCGCTGACCCGCGACTACCTCACCACGTGGGACAAGTGGTGGAACAAAGCGCCGAAGGAATTCCTCAACTACTACTACCTGGGGTACCGGACGCCCGAGCAGAGCGAGGTCGTGATCCTCACGCAGATCCTCGCCGACGATATCAACATCGGCTACGCGCACCTCTACAACGAGGCGGTCGCGACGCTCAACGGCCGGCAGCCGCACAACATGGCGGACTTCGTTCAGGCGCTGTCGAACGCGCGCGGGATCGTCGAGATCACGACGACATCTGGCGGCATGATCGTGCTCGATGCGGAGGAGGTCCGGAAGTCGACGACCCGGATCCTCGACCGCTATCACATTCCGCGCGACCGCACGGTAGGTCTGCCCGGTGCGCAGGCCGGTTCCGGCGGCGCCACACGCGGCGCTGCGAAGCCCGAAGACTAAGCCACCGCGTACGAAGACGCAGGCAGCATGACCGCGACGGTCGTGCCACCGGTGGGTCGCGACACCATGCGGAGTGCCCCGCCCTGCCGCGCGACCACGCTGCGCACGATCGTGAGACCGAGCCCTGGACCGCGCATCTTCGGCGGCGGCTTCGTCGAGTCCGTCGTCCCGATGCCGGTGTCGGAGACCTCGAGCATCACTGCCTGCGGGGTGCACTGCTTGACGCGGACGTCGAGCCGGCCACCACTGGGCATCGCGTCGCACGCGTTGATGACGAGGTTGAGCACGACCTGTTCGAGCTCCGCGCGCACGGCCGTGATTGGCCGCAGGCTCTCCGCGATGTCGAGCGCGATGACGACGTTCGGTGAGATCACGCGACGTGCGACGTCGAGCGTATCGGTGACCGCCTCGCCAAGATCGACCGGCGAGGCCACCGGCACACCGCCGCGCGCGTAGGACAAGAGCATCGAGCTGAGACGTTCCATCGCTGCGAGCGCGGCGCGCGCATTCTCGAGTAGCTCCGCCTGCATTCCCTGACGCTGGATCAGCTCCAACGCGACATCGGCAACGTGGATATAGTTATTGAAGTCGTGTACCACGCCCGCGGTCATACGCCCGAGCAGGCGTTGCGACTCCTGCGGGGGAATCGAGCCGACCGCGTGACGAGTCTCCGCAAGGCCGAGCACGGCCGCCTGCACTCCTGCGAAGTCGCCCCCGTCGAGGTACGACTCGGCGCCCACGGACAGGTAGTGCATGCGCTGCTCGTCGTTGCTGCGAGCCGCGAGCACGATGATCGCCGGCGTGCGAGCGAGCCCGCGGATCCGCTCGATCAAATAGGTGCCGTCGCCATCCGGAAGGGTGACATCGGTGACCACGACGTCGGGTGACGCACTCGTCACCGCGCTCAAGGCGCTTCGCACGTCAGGTACCGCGCCCTGAACGATCACGTTGGTCAGCTCCGCGAGTGCGACCGTCAGGTCCCGCCGCCGTTCCTTCGACCCATCCACAATGAGGACCTTCATGCTTACAGCCTGACGCGAAAACTGCACCCCCGCCGTCGGAGTGCCTGGGATTGAGGCGTCAGCGCATACCCCATTGTTGCGTCAGCGTCCGTCCTACACGAGGCCGTTTTCGAGCGCGTATCGGGTGAGCTCGGAGTTGGTCGACATCCCCATTTTCTCGAGGAGTCGCGCGCGGTAGGTGCTGACGGTCTTCACGCTGAGGTGCATCTGTGCGGCGATCTCGCTGACGCTGCTGCCGGACGCGATGCCGCGCATCACATCGAACTCACGGTCCGATAGTCGCTCGTGCGGGGTCTCGCTCGTGTCACCACTCGCAGCATTCACCGCGAGCCGCTCCGCCAGTGTTTCGCTGATGTAACGACCACCACGCATGACCTTGGTGATCGCGGCGATCAGTTGCTCGGGTGCTGCAGACTTCGTCAAATAGCCTGCTGCTCCCGCTTTGAGCGCACGCATCGCGAACTGATCTTCGCTGTGCAAGCTCATGATGAGCACCGGCGTCTTGGGCGCGCGGTGCTTGATCTCCGCAAGCAGGTCGAACCCATCGCGGCCGGGCATCGAGAGATCGAGCACGATCGCATCGAACGGTTGCGTCACAGCAGTCAGTGCGTCCTCCGCATTACCGGCCTCGTGAATGGCGATGGACGCGAAGTGGTCCTCGAGGATCGCGCGCACGCCGCGACGGACAACGGCATGATCATCGACGAGCAGCACCTTGTGCACGACAGACCTATTCTAACGTACGCTGGAGGGGATGGCGGAGGGGAAGACAGAGGCGTTGAACCGGCAGCTCGACGCGGCGCAGGCGATCACGCACGTCGGTAGCTGGGAATGGGACGTGCGCGCTGGCACGGTCACGTGGTCCGACGAGCTGTACCGGATCTACGGACTGGCCCCGCGGTCGCGTCCAGTGACACTGGAAATGTTTCTGTCCTGCCTCCATCCCGACGACCGCGTCCGGATCCGCGGCGAGATCGAGAGTGCGATCGCGCGCAAGGGCCGGTTCGCGTATCGGGAGCGCATCGTGCGACCGGACGCGAGTGTGCGTGTGCTCGACACGATCGGCGAGGTCGTGTGCGGGGACGACGGCGAGCCGCAGAGCCTGCTCGGCACCTGTCGCGATATCACCGAAGAGCACCTGCATGCCCTCGAGCGGTCGCGCAGCGAGCTGCTGCAGGCGGGCGAGCGTGAGGCGCTCGAGCAGCTCGCCTCTGGCACTCCACTCGAAGCGGTCCTCGAGGTGATCGTGACCTTCATTGAAGGCATCACCGGCGACGCCCTCGCCTCGATCCTGCTGCTCGACGAGGGGCACTTGCACACCGGCGCCGCACCGCACCTGCCACCCGAGTACACGGGCGCAATCGAGGGTATGTCGATCGGACCGCGTGCCGGGTCCTGCGGTACTGCCGCGTTCCGCAAGGAGCCCGTGTTCGTCGCCGACGTCGAGACGGATCCGCTGTGGGAAGACTACCGTCAACTGCTGTTACCCCACGGACTGCGCGCATGTTGGTCGATTCCGTTCTGCACGGCCGAGGGCCGCGTCCTCGGCACATTCGCCATGTACTACAAGGAAGCGCGCATGCCCGACGTCGCGTCGCGCCAGCTGATCGAGCGCGCCGCGCATGTCGCCGGTATCGCGATCGAGCGCAGGCAGCTCGACGACCAGCAACGCGCGCTTGCCGCACGAATCGAGCGGGCCCGCGAGGACGAGCGCACTCACATCGCCCGCGAGATCCACGACGAGCTGGGTCAGGCGCTCACGGCTCTCAAGCTCGACGTCGCATGGGTCGCGCGCCGAACCGGCGGCAACGAGGAGCTCCAGACCAAGCTCGCTGACATGGCGAATGCCACCGATGGGATCATCAACTCGGTCCGCCGGATCGCGGCGGAGCTGCGGCCCGGAATCCTCGATGCGATCGGGCTGCGCGCGGCCCTCGAGTGGCAGGCCGAGGAGTTCGCGCGTCGGACTGGCACGCCGTGCACGATGCGAGCGGACACTGCCGAGCTGCAGCTCGAACGTGACCTCGCCACTGCAGTGTTCCGCATCTTCCAGGAGTCGCTCACCAACGTGACGCGCCACGCCGGTGCGACGCTCGTCGATGTCCACCTCTGGCTCGAGCGCGGCAACCTCCGGCTCGACATCGCTGACGATGGCGTCGGCGTTCCCGAAATCGCCCCCCGTGCGTCGACGCTGGGTCTGCTCGGAATGCGGGAGCGAGCCCGGCGCTGCGGTGGCGAGTGCGCGATCCGTCGCCGCGAACCGCGCGGCACGCTCGTCTCGCTGACCGTGCCGTTGCGCTTTCCTTCGGAGCGCGACCGCGAGGTCGGCGCGTAGCCTTACGTCAACTCGACGAGCACGTCACCGGTGTCGACGGCCTGACCGGCCTGCTTGTGGACCGCGGTCACGGTGCCACCGCGCTCCGCGATCAGCTCGTTCTCCATCTTCATCGCTTCGAGAACGATCACGGCAGTCCCGGGAGCAACCGCATCGCCGACTGCTACCAGGACCTTGACGACCTTTCCTGCGATCGGTGCGCGAAGGATCTCACCACGTGCCTTGTCGCGGGGCTGCGCGGCGGCCGCGAGCCGGCGATGAAGCGCGTCCTCGACCTGGAGCATCGTCTCGCTCGCTCCGACGGAGGCCGAGATGCCGGCCCGTCGTGGGTCGAGCTCGACCATGTAGCTCTTGCCGCCGAACATGATCGACCACGTACCCGATCGAATGGCCCGGCCGTCGACCTCGAACGCCTTGCCATCGAGGGTCACACGGAAGCGGCCGTCGGGCAGCGGTCCCTCGACCGCGACCGTGCGATCGCGCCCGTCTGCGGTAACGATGAGGTCTCGCTTCATGTGCGACGTCTTATATGCTATCCGCTGTCGACGTGCCTGGTCTTGTTGACGTTCTGCTCGAGCGCCGCATCATCGTATGCGTCGGCTCCGGCGGTGTGGGCAAGACCACGACCGCTGCTGCGCTCGCCCTCGCCGCCGCACGGCGTGGCAAACGAACACTGGTCCTGACGATCGATCCGGCCAAGCGACTGGCTAACTCTCTCGGGCTCGCAGCACTCGGCCACGCCGTCCAGGAAGTTCCGCCGGCCCTCGTGCGCGAAGGGGCCCCCAGCAACAAGGGGTCGCTGCACGCGATGATGCTCGATCAGAAAATGGCGTTCGACGAGGTCGTCCAGCGTCACGCGAAGGATCCGGCCGCGGTGAAGCGGATCCTCGCCAACCCGGTTTACGCGCAGATCTCCGGCTCGCTCGCGGGCGCGCAGGAGTACGCGGCGATGGCCAAGCTGCATGATTTCGATCAGGCGGGTACGTGGGACACGATCGTCGTCGATACGCCGCCCACCGCGCACGCGCTCGACTTCCTCGACGCGCCGCGCAAGCTGTCCGAGGCGATCGACTCGCCCGCGATCGAATGGTTCCGCAAGCTGCAGGGCGGCTCCGGATCCGGCTGGTCGTTCGTCGGCAAGACGGGCGCGTTCGTGCTCAAGCGGCTCGCGAAGTTCGTCGGCTCGCAGTTCATCGACGACCTCGGCGTGTTCTTCACGGAATTCAACGACATCCTCGGGGGCTTCCGCAAGCGCGCCGAGGAGACGTTCGCCCTGCTGCGCGAGCCCAGAGTTGGCTTCGTGCTGGTGGCGAGTCCCGAGCCCATGGCAGTGCGCGAGGCGCTGTTCTTCCACGAGCGGCTGGTGTCCGCCTCGATGCCGTTCATCGGCTTCGTGGTCAACAAGATCCACCCTGCTCTGCCGGTCACCGTTGACGAACCGGTGATCGCCGCAGCGCTCGCTGCGCATCCGGGCGTCCTCGCGCTCGGCCTGTCGGGCACGACCCGCGCGATGGCAGCGCACGAGCTGTTCGCGGCCCACGCCGAGATCGAGACTCGCGCAGAGGCTGATCGCGCGGCGATCATCCAGCTCCAGAGTGCGGGGGGCGCCGGCGCACTGCTCGTTCGCGTGCCGCTGCTGCCTGACGATGTGCACGATGTCGCGCGCCTGGTCGGTCTCGAACGCTACCTGTTCGCGTAGAGCCGGACCGGCACACCGATCGAGATGTCGATCACTGCCCCCGTGCGCTCGATCGTGGTGACCTTGCCATCGAGCCCGAGCCAGCGGGTCCGCGTGTCGTTGTGGTCAACGGTCGTCGCCATCAGCGCATTGTCGAGCGCGCGCGCCGCTGCGTCGTAGGCCTCCATCGCATCGGGCTCGTCGTCCCACTCGAGATGCGCCAGGCCGACTGCGTGCAGCGGATCACCATCACCATCGCGCGACAGCGTGATCACGCGATCGCAGCCACACACGCCGTGGCCGGACAGACACGATCGACAATCTTTCGACGAGATGCGTCTGGCACTCCGGTTGCTCCAGTCGCGAGTATGACAACCAGGATCGCGTCCGTCTTCCTCTTGATTGCACTGTTCGTCGTGCCCCGCAGTGCCGCCGCCGACGATGGGGACAAGTCACTCTCGCCCTACTTCTTCGTCGAGGGCTCCAAGCCCGGCATCGAAGCGTTGCCACTGCAGCGCACAAAGGCCGACGTCCACATCAGCGGTGTGATCGCCGATGTGGTGGTCACGCAGACCTACAGAAATGACGGGGATCGAACGATCAGCGCCCGGTATGTATTCCCGGCATCGACGC
The DNA here is from genome assembly GCA_043786265.1 of Kofleriaceae bacterium. Classification (GTDB taxonomy): domain Bacteria; phylum Myxococcota_A; class Polyangia; order Haliangiales; family Haliangiaceae; genus JABFXX01. Next base: position 9,904 of record JAYVWH010000067.1, read on the forward strand.
GGGCTGCCGTCTACGGAATGAAGATGAAGATCGGCGACCGGCTGATCGTCGCCAAGATCAAGGAGCGCGAGGAAGCGCGCAAGGAGTACGAGGAGGCGAAGGCCGCCGGCAAGACAGCGTCGCTCCTCGAGCAGGACCGTCCCAACGTGTTCACGATGACCGTCGCGAACATCCTGCCCAAGGACGTGATCGACGTCGAGCTGCGCTACACCGAGCTGCTCCTGCCGGCCGACGGCATGTACGAGCTCGTCTACCCGACCGTGGTCGGCCCGCGTTACGCGAGCGAAACGGTAGACAAAGGCGCCGCCACCAACAAGTTCATGCAGACGCCCTACCTCCACGAAGGCGAGGGCGCCGCGCACGCATTCGACATCAACGTGTCGCTCGCAGCGGGCATGAAGATCAACGGCATCGAGTCGCCCTCGCACACGATCACCTCGAAGCTCGACGCGACCGGCATGAACGCCACGGTGGCCCTCGGCGCGAACCAGCCGGCAAACAAGGACTTCGTCCTTTACTACCGACTCGCGGGTGACGACATCGGCTCGGGCTTGCTGCTGTTCCCCGGCGCCAAGGAGAACTTTTTCTTGATGATGGTGCAGCCGCCGCGCCGCCCGGCGATCGAACAGGTCCCAGCCCGCGAGTACGTGTTCATCATCGACGTCTCCGGCTCGATGCACGGCTTCCCGCTCGACGTGACGAAGGCGCTGATGCGTGACCTGCTCGGTCGCCTGCGCAAGAGCGACAAGTTCAACGTGCTTCTGTTCTCGGGTGGCTCGGCGCTGTTCTCCGATACGTCCGTCGATGCGGACCAGGACCACATCAACAACGCGGTGGCGTTCATCGAGCGCGAGACCGGTGGCGGTGGCACCGAGCTGCTGCCGGCGCTGCAACGAGCGCTGAAGCTCCCGCGCGCAGCCAAGGATATTTCGCGCAGCTTCGTGGTCGTCACCGACGGATACATTGGCGAAGAGACCGCGATGTTCGATGAAGTCCGCAAGAATCTCGGCGACGCGAATGTCTTCTCGTTCGGCATCGGGAGCTCGGTCAACCGCCACCTCACTGACGGCCTCGCGAAGGCGGGCCAGGGCGAGCCGTTCGTCATACTCGACGAGAAGTCGGCTCCCGCGGTCGCGAAGAAGTTCCGCGAGTACGTCGAGATGCCCGTGCTCACCGGGGTCAAGGTCAGCTTCGACGGGTTCTCGGCCTACGACGTCCAGCCGCAGGTCTTTCCCGACGTGTTCGCGAACCGCCCGGTGATCGTGTTCGGCAAGTACAAGGGCTCGCCGACCGGCAAGATCCAGCTCACCGGTGTGTCGGGTCGCGGTCGGTTCGTCAGCACCATCGATGCGACGACCGTCGCCCCCGATGGAAAGAACGCGGCGCTCTCGTACCTCTGGGCACGCACGAAGGTCAGCGAGCTGTCGGACTTCTCGCAGGGTGACGAGAACAAGGCCGAGGTCACGAAGCTAGGCCTGCAGTACAACCTCTTGACCAAGTACACCTCGTTCATCGCGGTGCAGCAGCTCGTGCGCACCACGGGTGGCTCGACCGATGTCGCGCAGCCGTCGCCGCTGCCCGAGGGCGTCAGCGATATGGCAGTCGGTGGTGGCATGGAAGTTGGTCCCGAGCCTGGCCTGCCCCTGCTGCTCGCGCTCGTCGGCTTCGGCCTCATCGTGTGGACATGGCGCTCGAACCGCTCGCGGAGCGCGGCGTGAGTTTTGTCGCGCGACACCGCTGGCGCATCGCCGGCTTCGCCGTCGTCCTCGCGATCGTCATCGCCGGCAAGCAGTACTACCGCGGCGCGACGGCGGGCGAGCTTCGCTGGGTCCTCGCGCCGACCGCACAGCTGGTGTCGTGGACGAGCGGCGGCAACTTTGTCTACGAGGCTGGCCCCGGCTGGGTCGACCCACACATTCGTTTCATCATCGCGCCGCCGTGCGCGGGCGTGAATTTCGCACTCGCCGCGTTTCTCGCGCTCTCGCTCGGCGGCCTGATGACGATGGCCTCTCTACGGACCACAGCCGTTCGTATCGGTATCGCGGCGTTGCTCGCCTACGTCGCGACCCTCGTCGTCAACACGCTGCGCATCACGATCGCGATCGCGATGCACCGCGGCAGCCTCGACACGGGCCGCCTCGGCCGCGCCGAGGCGCATCAGATCGAGGGCATCGTCGTCTACCTCGTCGGGCTGATTGCCTTGTACGGCCTCGCCCGAGTGTTGACCGAGAGCGGACGGTCGCTCGCTGGTCGCATCCAGTGGCTACTCGTTCCAATCGTCGCGTACCTGGTGATCACGCTCGCACTCCCAGCCGCCAACGGCGCGGCCGGACGCGAGGACTTCGCGCGCCACGCGGCCCTCGTGGTCGGTGCGTGCGTTGCCGTAGTTGCAATAAGTCTGGCCATCACTGCGTTGGTCGATCGACTACGCGGCGTGCGGAGGAGAACATGAAGACCTGGATCATCGTCGGGGCCCTGCTGGCCCCTGCTGCAGCACACGC
>JAYVWH010000068.1:0-3524 GCA_043786265.1 Kofleriaceae bacterium
CTGCGCGCTCGCACGGCGCAGACGATGGCGAGTGGTGCGCCGATCGACGAGCTCAACCGGGTCCGGGCGGGGATGTCCTCGCTCAAGGCTGGCAAGCTCGCGGACCGAGCGCTCGTGCCCGTGATCACGTTTGTCATCAGCGACGTACCCGGCGACGACCCGGCCGTGATCGGATCGGGTCCGACCCTGCGTGCGGGTGCGCGGGCAGAAATCATCGGCTCGATGGCGCTGTTCGGTCAGCGGCTCCAGGCGGCGCTCGCGCAGCGCGGGATTGCCGCCGCTCGTCAGGGCGAGCCGCTCACGGGGGATGCAAACGACGTCGCAGAAGCGCTCGCGCGGACGTCCGGAGCCGTCGTCGCGTGGGGCGAGCCGACCGTGCGGTTACCCGCAAACCCTGGCGAAGGCGGTCGAGCAACGCAGCTCGCGCTCCTGCTCGCGAAGCATCTGCGTGGCACCGTGCGCAGCGCTTTCGTCGCCGCCAGTGACGGCACCGATGCGAGGACCTCTGCGGCCGGCGCGTACGTCGACGGCACGACCTGGGATGCGCTCGTGGCTGCGGGCATCGACCCCGACGCCGAGCTCGCGCGCTGCAACGCGACCGCTGCGCTCGCGGCGGTCGGTGCGGTGTTCGCGCCGGGACCGACGGGGATCAACCACGCTGACGTGGTCGTCCTGGGTTGACGGTGCGCGGCTTCGCCGCGTCACTTTTCCCACCACCAGCCCCAACCCGTAGAGCCCGGATCGGTTTAGGGAGGGGCTCTAACGAAACCGGCGCGGGATGTACATCAGGACGCCGAGGCCGGCGAGCAGGGCGAGCAGGGTCCAGCCCGTACGCGACGACAGGAACGGATCCTGTGCCGCGGGCGGGCGGCAAGCGACAGGGGCGGGCGCGGTCATCGGGTTCATGGCGATCGCGGGGACGCTGGTCACGGGCACCATGCCGCTCGGCTTCTTGAGCTCGGGGTTGATCACGGCGTCGCCGAAGCGCTCGGCGTTGACGAGCCACGATGCGGCGTTCTTGACGTAGCGCGCGGTGCCAGCGGTGTCCCACTTCATGTACAGGCGGGTGAATCCACCGTCGAGGATCGCGCGCTTGCCGTCGTGGTCGGAGTACGCGGCGACGAGGTTGCCAGCCGAGCCGTAGATCAGCGGCTCGAGCCCGCTGCTCGGATCGATCGTCGCGATCGTGATGCCTTCGTAGATGTTCTCGAGGCCGGTCGACAGCAGGTGGTTCGCTTTGATGCCGCCGGCGTGGAAGTCGCTGCCGAGCATTCCGACCGTCTTGTCCCCCATGACGTCGCCGTGCATCTGCGTGCCGAGCAGTGCCTGCGCGACGATGTTCGCGTCGGCGTAGTAGGGCGCGTTGTCGCCCCAGATGTAGACGCCGTGACCCTGCTCGTAGAACTTCTTGATCACCGCGACGTGGGCGGGGGTGAGCAAGTTCTGCGATCCCGAGATCAGCCACAGCTGGCTGCTCTTCTCGAGTCCCTTCTCGAGGTCCTCGGGCGAGGGGGGCGCGTTGATCCAGCGGAACGTCGAGAAGCCTTTCTCGGCGAGCGCGGCCTTCGGCAGGCTGAAGTCGAACGACGAGTCGACGTAGAGCTGGATGACCGCGACGGTCTGACCCTTGAATGCACCGTCGACCGCGAGGTCGTGCTGGTTGCCCTGCGCATTGCCCCAACGGTCGGCCTCTGGTTTGGCCTCGTAGTCCTCGGACTTCATCACCTTGGCCGCCTCGTCCCAGACCTGGCGACTGCGCTTCTCCATGGGAGCGCTCTTGCCGGCCGACGGGCTGTACGGCGACTCCGCCGTGGCCGTCGAACCGAGGGTCGCGAGGGTGCCGAACAACGCCAGAGATCGCAGCATCCCGGCTAGTACGCACGAGGCCTGCGAAGGATCTGGCGTGCTATACGCCTCGGCGTGGGGACGTGGACCACATTGGCCGTACTCGACTGGACTACCAAGCGTTTTACAGACGCCGGGATCACGTCGGCACGCCTCGAGGCCCAGCTCCTCCTGGCCCATGTCCTGGGCTGCTCCCGGACATCGCTCTACACCGGCTTTGACAAGCCGCTCGCCGAGGCCGAGCTCACCGGCTACCGCGAGCTGATCCGCCGGCGCCTCGGGGGCGAGCCGGTCGCCTATCTGCTGGGCGAGCACGAGTTCTGGGGCCTGCCGTTCTACGTCGACTACACGGTCCTCGTCCCGCGCCCCGACACCGAGACGGTCGTCGAGGTCGCCCGCGGTACGCGCAGCGATCGCGCAGCGCCATGCCGCGTGCTCGACCTGTGCACCGGCACCGGTGCGATCGCCGTCAGCCTCGCAAAGGAGCTGCCGGCGGCAACGGTCATCGCCACCGACGTCTCGCCGGCCGCGGTCGCGATCGCGCGCCGCAATGTCGAGCGCAACAAGTTTGCCGACAGGGTCGACGTGCGCGCCGGTGATCTGTGGGACGCCGTTGCAGGCGAACACTTCGATCTGATCGTCTCCAATCCGCCGTACATCGCAAGCGCTGTGATCGCCACTCTCGATGCCGAGGTCCGGCGTGAGCCCGTGCTCGCTCTCGACGGTGGGGCAGACGGCCTCGCGTTCTACGATCGGATCTGTGCCGCGGCGCGCGCATACCTCGAACCCGGTGGCGCACTTGTCGTCGAGCACGGTTTCGATCAGGCAGAAACCGTACGCGCACGCTTCGAAGCGGCAGGATTCGATCGCATCGCGCTCGTGCACGACCTCGGCAAGAATCCGCGCGTGACCTGGGGTATCGCGCCAGCGTAGCGGTACGATGCACCCGTGCGGTTCGTCGCGCTCGGGTGTGTTTTGCTCGCGGGCGGGACTGCGCTCGCACAGCCGGCTGGGACACCGGACGGCCAGCCCGCTGCGCCGCTGCCCGTTGCCGTAACGCCTCCGTTGGTGCCGGTCACGACGCCGCCGCCGATGCCGAACCTTCCACCCGCGTCCAACGCGCCTCACCGGACCCCGCCGTTGCGAGTGGGCCGCGAGCCCGAGACGGCGACCGAGATCCGGCTCGCCGCGCAGGCGGCCTGCGATGCGCACGACCCTGAGTGCGACTGGGTCGCGACGTTCTCGTCGCTGGAGCGCGCGAGCATCCGCCGCACGCTTACGGCCCTCAAGCTCGAGCCCGAGCCCGCGCCCTGGAACAAGGTGATCGGCCACATCTACATCCGCAACGAGGATGTGTTCGCCGAGAAGAACGGGTTCCGGTTCTTGAACATCTTCCACAGCACGACCCGCGACGCGACGATTCGCAGCGATCTCACGATCGGTGAGGGCGAAGTCTGGGACGAGAAGCGCGTTGCCGAGACCGCGCGTCGCGTGAAGGACCCGCTCTACACGTCGGTCGTCGCGGTACTGCCGGTGAAGTCTGCCGATCCGACGAAGGTCGACATGGTCGTCGTCACGCGCGACATCTGGAGCCTTCGCCTCAACACGCAATACACCTACCAGCAGGGCTCGCTGACCAATCTCTCGATCGCGCTGTCGGAGAACAACTTCCTCGGAAC